>JBDTKD010000252.1:0-6174 GCA_039935515.1 Bradyrhizobium sp. | reverse complement strand
GGTTCGCGCGCAATATCGATTGGCGCATTGTCGGCCTGCTAGCGGCGGGCAGCGTGCCGGCCACGGTTGTCGTGCTGGCCTTGCTGTCGCTGGTCGATCTGGACGCCGTCCCGGTCCGTCATGGCCTCAATGTCGCGCTCGGCATCGTATTGCTGATCACCTCGGCATTCCTGCTGCTGGGAAGGCAACTGCACGAACGCTATGCCAAGCGGGTCGATCGGCTGTCCGATGGTTCGGTCCGCAACCTGACCGTGCTGCTCGGCGTGGTGATGGGTGCCCTGGTCACCCTGACCTCGGTCGGGGCGGGCGCGATCGGGGTGACCGTTCTGCTGTTTCTGCACCCCAAGATCCCGATCGCCCGCGTGGTCGGTTCCGATATCGCCCACGCGGTCCCGCTGACGCTGGTGGCGGGCCTCGGACATTGGTATCTCGGCTCGGTCAACTGGGCGCTGCTGTGGCCGCTGCTGCTCGGGTCGGTGCCGGGCATCGTCGTCGGCAGCCGGCTCGCGGGCCGCGTCAGGGATGGCGCGATCCGCACCGCGCTGGCGCTGGTTCTGATCGCGGTGGCCGGGAAGCTGATCCTGTGATGCGGGGGGAGACGGCGAGGCTTGCAATCGTGCGCGTATCACGGAGATCGTCATGTCCGGGCTTGTCCTTGGCTTGTCCCGGCCATGACGAGCTTTGTGACAAGCCCGGGCATGACGAGTATCTATCCGTGACGCGCTCACCTGTTGCGGAAGCTCGGTCAATATCAGCACCGCAAAAGGAAGCCGTGGATCAGCGGGACAAGCCCGGTGACGACGGTATTGGCCTCAACACCTTGTGAGGAACTTTCAGGCAGCGGCCCGGTTATTTGCCCGCACTGAGCAATCGAGACCGGGCAAATGTCGGAAAGCTACATCATCGAAGTCAGCTCGCAGCCGGCGGGTATCGTCGTGCGCAACCCCAAGGGGTTTCGTTTCTTTGCGGCATCTCAGCGGTCCCATCGGATGGAAGGTCAGCTGTTTCGCAATGCACGCGAGGCCGAGCGCGCGGCGGTTCAGATCGAAGAGCGGCAAATCACCCCCGTCATCGCGGTGGTTCGCAATGGCCGATGTTAGAAGCGCAGCGCCCTTAACCGTAATTCGATGCTCGGTGACCGCGCGGCGTTGACCGGCAACCGGAACCACCGCACCATGGGGCGCGTTTTGCCCGAGGTGCCCCGTGACCGGCCTGACCCACCGTCAATCCGAGATCCTCAATATTGCCCGCGCCTTCGGCCGGGTGATGGTGGAGGATCTCGCGCGCCGCTTCGAGGTCTCGGCGCAGACCATTCGCAAGGATCTGAACGACCTGTGCGACCAGCGCTCGCTGACCCGGATTCACGGCGGCGCCATCGTCGCCTCGGGGGTCGAGAATCTCGCCTATGAAGCGCGGCGCTTTGTCGCCGCCGACGAGAAGAAGGCCATCGGCGCCGCGGCGGCGGCGCGGATTCCCAATGGCTGCTCGCTATTCATCAATATCGGCACCACGACCGAAGAGGTCGCGAGCGCGCTGACCTCGCATCAGGATCTGCTCGTCATTACCAACAACCTCAACGTCGCGATGCTGCTGTACCGGCATCCCCGCATCGAGGTGATCGTGGCCGGCGGCGCGGTGCGACGCGCCGACGGCGCGGTGATCGGCTCGACCGCGATCAGCCTGATCGGCCAGTTCAAGGTCGATTATGCCATCATCGGCGCCTCGGCGATCGATGAAGAGGGGGCGCTGCTGGATTTCGACTTCCGCGAGGTGCAGGCGGCCCAGGCCATCATCGCCAATGCACGCAGCGTGATGCTGGTCGCCGACAGCACCAAGCTGCGGCGTAGCGCCCCGGTTCGCATCGCCCATATCAGCCAGATCCAGACCTTCGTCACCGATGCGGCGCTGCCGGCGGCACTTGCCAATATCTGTCACAGCCGCGGCATCGAGGTGATCGAGGCCATGCCCGGTGCCGTCGCCGACCTCGACGAGGCCGGCGTCGAGCCAGCCCCGGCCACCGCGCCGGAGCGATAGTTCCCCTTTTCGGTTGCTTTCGTATTTGGTTGTGATTTAATTCAAAACGAAAGTGAAATCGCCAAAGTGAATAGGCGAACGCCGAGGGGACGTTTTGGGCCGGGTTTTCGACCTCGCTATCATCGGCGGCGGCATTAACGGCTGCGGCATCGCGCGCGATGCGGTTGGCCGTGGAAATTCTGTTTTCCTTTGTGAAATGAACGACTTGGCGAGCGGAACGTCGTCCTGGTCAACGAAGCTGGTGCATGGCGGCCTGCGCTACCTGGAATATTACGAGTTCCGGCTGGTGCGCGAGGCGCTGATCGAACGCGAGATCCTCTGGCAAATCGCGCCCCACATCATCCGGCCCCTTCGATTCGTGCTGCCGCATCATGCCGGGTTGCGGCCGGCCTGGCTGCTGCGATTGGGCCTGTTCCTCTACGACCATATCGGCGGTCGCCATCTGCTGCCGCCGACCCGCTCGGTTGATTTGACTAGCGACGAGGTCGGCCGTCCGCTCATTCCCAACCGTTACACCAGGGGCTTTGAGTATTCCGACTGCTTCGTCGACGACGCGCGCCTGGTGGTGCTGACCGCACGCGACGCGGCGGACCGCGGCGCCGACATCCGCACCCGCTCACGCGCAACCGAAATCCACCAGGCCGACGGGGTCTGGCAGGTCACGATCCAGAATAGCCTATCCGGCGAACGCAGCAGCATCAGCGCGCGTGTGCTTGTCAACGCCGGCGGGCCGTGGGTCGAGAGCGTGCTGGCGTCGGGGGCGGGCGTCAACGCCCGGGCCAAGGTCCGGCTGGTGCAGGGCTCGCACATCGTGGTGCCGAAACTCTACGCGCATGACCGCGCCTACATGCTGCAGAACAGCGACGGCCGGATTGTCTTCGTCATTCCCTATCAGGACGACTTTACGCTGATAGGCACCACCGACCGTGACTATGATGGCGATCCGGCGAAGGTGAAAGCGTCGACTGAAGAGATCGAATATCTGTGCGATTCCGTCAGTGAATATCTGGCCAAACCGGTCAGGCCGGAGGACGTGGTATGGACCTATGCAGGCGTCCGCCCGCTCTATGACGACGGCGCCAGCGAAGCCAAGGCCGCCACCCGCGAATATGTCTTCGAGCTTGACACGCCCGGCGGCGCGCCGCTGCTGTCGATCTACGGCGGCAAGATCACCACCTATCGCCGCCTCGCCGAGGAGGCGCTCGAGCGCCTCGCGCCTTACCTGCGCAGCACCAAGGCGCGCGAAGGCTGGACCGCCAGATCGCCCCTGCCGGGCGGCGATCTCGACGTCTCGGCGATCGCGGCCCTGACCGCGGAGCTGATCCGCGGTTACCCGTTCCTCACCCCGGTGCATGCCAACCGGCTGGCGCATGCCTATGGCACGCGCGCCGGCAAGCTGCTCGGTAACGCGAAATCCATCGCCGACCTCGGTCAGTCGTTCGGCGCCACCTTGACGGAACGCGAGGTCCGGTACCTGATGGCATCGGAGTGGGCCCGCACCGCCGAGGACATCGTGTGGCGGCGGTCCAAGCTTGGATTGCGGCTGTCGCCTGCCGAAATTGCCGCGATCGACGACTGGATCGTCGCGCATCGGGTCCCGCTCGAAAGTCCGTTGCTGGAAGCGGGAGGGCGGACATGACCGTTACGCTCGAACACGTCTCGCGCGCCGTCGACGGCATTCCGGCGATTCGCGATGTTTCGCTGACGCTTGAACGCGGCACCTTGAGCGTGCTGCTGGGTCCGACGCTGTCGGGCAAGACCTCGATCATGCGGCTGCTCGCCGGCCTCGACAAGCCGACCACCGGCCGGGTGCTGGTCGACGACAAGGACGTCACCGGCATCGACGTACGGCAGCGTTCGGTGGCGATGGTCTACCAGCAGTTCATCAACTATCCGTCTTTCAACGTCTATGAAAACATCGCCTCGCCGTTGCGCGTGCAGGGCAAATCGCGTGCGGAGATCGACAAGCGCGTGCAGGAAGCCGCGCGGCTCTTGAAACTGGAGCCCTATCTCGACCGGACGCCGATGCAATTGTCCGGCGGCCAGCAGCAGCGCACCGCGATCGCGCGCGCGCTGGTGAAGGGCGCCGATCTGGTGCTGCTGGACGAACCGCTGGCCAACCTCGACTACAAGCTCCGCGAAGAGTTGCGCACCGAGCTGCCGCGGATTTTCGAGGCGTCTGGCGCGATCTTCGTCTACGCCACCACCGAGCCATCCGAAGCGCTGCTGCTTGGCGGTCGCACCATCTGCATGTGGGAGGGCGAAATATTGCAGATCGGCGACACGCCGACGGTCTACCGCCATCCGGCCACCATGCGCGTCGCCCAGGTATTTTCCGATCCGCCGCTCAACATTGTCGGGATCGAAAAGACCAATGGCTCGGTGCAGTATGCCGGCGGCGTGCAGGCGCCGGCGAGCGGGCTTTACGCTCGGCTTGGCGACGGTGCCTACCAGGTCGGTTTCCGCGCGCACCAGCTCGAGGTCGCCAACGGGGTGGCCGGGCGCCACGCCTTTTCCGCCACCGTGACGGTGACGGAAATCACCGGCTCGGAAAGCTTCGTGCATCTCAATCGCGATGCGTCCAACTGGGTCGCGGTGCTGCAGGGCGTGCACGAATATCCGCCCGGATATGTGCTGGATGCGGTGCTCGATCCGGACAATGTTTTTGTATTCGACCCGGCCGGCCGACTGGTCGCCGCGCCCGGCGCCGCTTGAGGGATATGCATCATGGCCCGCATTGATCTCGTCGACCTGGCGCACTCCTACAGCGGCAATGATGCCGCGCCCGAGTCCTTTGCGCTAAAGCCGATCTCGATGACCTGGCGGCAGGGCGGCGCCTATGCGCTGCTCGGGCCTTCGGGCTGCGGCAAGACCACGTTGCTCAACCTGATCTCGGGCATCGTGACGCAGTCGCGTGGCCAGATCCTGTTCGACGGCGTCGACATCACGCCCCTGTCAACCGAGAAGCGCAATATCGCGCAGGTGTTCCAGTTCCCGGTGATCTACGACACCATGACGGTCGGACAAAATCTGGCGTTCCCGCTGAAGAATCGCGGCGTCCCGAAGGCCGAGATCGACGCGCGCGTCGCCGAGATCGCGCGGCTGCTCGACCTCACGCCCTATCTGTCACGCAGGGCGACTTGGCTCACCGCCGACGCCAAGCAGAAGATCTCGCTCGGCCGCGGACTGGTGCGCTCCGATGTCGCCGCGGTCCTGTTCGACGAGCCGCTGACGGTGATCGATCCCGAATTGAAATGGCAATTGCGCTCGAAGCTCAAGGCGCTGCACCGCGAGCTCGACCTCACCATGATCTACGTCACCCATGACCAGACCGAGGCGCTCACCTTCGCCGATACCGTGGTGGTGATGCATGATGGCCGCGTGGTGCAGAGCGGCACACCGGCGGAATTGTTCGACAAGCCGGCGCATACCTTTGTCGGCTATTTCATCGGCTCGCCCGGCATGAACATCGTGCCCGCCGAGGTCAGGGGACGCGAGGCACGGATCGACGGCCACACCATCGCGCTCGACCGCAGCTACGATGTGCTGCCGTCTGGCGCGAAAATCGAGATCGGCGTGCGTCCCGAATTCGTCGAGATCGTGCCGCCCGCGCCTGGGCTGCTGTCCGCCAATATCGAGCGGATCGACGATCTCGGCCGCGTCCGCTTCGCCCGGGTTCGCGTCGGCGACGCCAAATTCGCGGCGCGCGTTCCGCCGGGCTTCTCGAGCCCCGACGGTGCAGCGGCACTGAAATTCGATCCGGCGCGCGTGCATGTCTATGCCGACAGCCGACTGGTCGAGGGAGCGCTGTGATGAAAAAGACCGTCAACAACCGTGCCTGGCTGCTGGTCGCGCCGGTGATGATCGTCGTGTTGTTCTCGGCCCTGCTGCCGATGATGACCGTCGTCAATTATTCGGTTCAGGATGCGATGGCGGAGAATCATTTCTTCTGGAATGGCGATGCCTGGTTCCGCGACCTTCTAGATCCAAGTACCGAAATGGGCAGCCGCTTCTCGGGCGCTCTGCAACGAAATCTGATCTTCTCGTTCGTTGTTCTCCTGATCGAGGTGCCGCTCGGCATCGCGCTCGCGCTCGCGCTGCCGCGGCGCGGCTGGACGGTCGGGCCGAGTCTGGTGCTGA
>JBDTKD010000251.1:0-6504 GCA_039935515.1 Bradyrhizobium sp. | reverse complement strand
CTGCTTGTTGAGGCCGAACTGCACCACCTGCTTCAGACAGTTGATCATGTCGGAGCCCTGCACCAGCAGGATCAGCACATCCGGATTGGCCGCCCGCGCCTTGATCAGGTAGGCGGAGAAGTCCGTGGTGCCGAGCGGGGTGAGTTCATTGCCGGTCACGGTGCCGCCGAGTTTCTTCAGATCGTCGGTACAGGCGTCATACAGCGTGTGGCCGAAGGCGTAGTCGGGGGTGATGAAGTGCCACTTCTTGCCATATTTGCTGAACAACACGCTCGATACCGAATTGGCTTCCATCCGCGTGGTGTTGCAGACGCGGAACACATTCCACTTGCAATCCTTGCCGGTGATCGAATCGGTGTGGCCGCCCGACACGACGTGCAGGATCTTCTTTTCGGCGGTCACCTGCGCGACCGCGGCGGCGATGCCCGAATTGACGTCGCCGATCATGAAATTGACGCCGTCCCGCTCGATCAGCTTGCGCGCCTTCTGCACGCCGGTGCCGACGTCGTTGGCGGAATCCTCCGCCAGCAATTCGACCTGGCGGCCGAGAATGCCGCCCTTGGCGTTGATCTGTTCGACGGCGAATCTGGCGCCCATCACCTCGTTGCCGGCCGGCGCGGCGTAGACGCCGGTGAGCGGATCGACCATGCCGATCCGGATCGGGGTGTCGCCGCGCGCCTGGATGATGAAGGGAGATGCCACCTGGAAGGCGCCCAGCGCGGCGGCGCCCTGGATCAGGCTGCGGCGATTGAATTTCGGGTTGAAGGTGAGCGATGTCATGGGTTATCCTCCGGGAATCGTTGCGCTTCTTCTTGCCACTTACGACACATGGCGCCTCGCGGCGCCAAGCATCGTATCGACTTCACGATGAGGCTGACGGTCAGGCCGGCCACTGGATCTTGCAGCCGGTCGCCTCGGCCGGACCGGCAGCCTTTTCGCCGGGCACGGATTCCTTCACGGTGAACATCTTGTCGGGATCGCCCTGCGGCGGGTGTGCTTCGCCGACAAACACCGTGCTCATCAATTCGTGGTCGCCGGCACGATACTCCGGCGCCCCGGGTTGCAACGCGATCTCCGGCGGCAGCTTGAAGCCGGACAGCGCATGGGCAAGCTTCGGCGCGTCGAGAGTCTTTTCCTGGTTTGCGATCAGTGCCAGCGTCTGTACCGACGCATAGCCGAACCAGTGCCGTGCGGTGGCGGCAGACCCGGTGATCTTCTTCATGGCGGCATTGAACTCGGCAACGTGCGGCACGCCCGGCTGGTCCCACCACCATTCCATGGTCCACCATCCGACGCGTGCGCCGTCGGGGACGGCGTGCAGGCTTTCGAGTTCGAACAGGGTGCCACCGACGGCCATCTGCTTGTCGAGGCCGAACTGGACGAACTGCTTCAGGCTCGAGACCTGGTCGTTGCCGCCCATGACATTGATCAGAACTTGCGGCGCATAGGCCTTGGCCTGGATCAAATAGGAGGAATAGTCCGGGGTGCCGATCGGGACCAGCGAGCCGGCGGAGGTGCCACCCGCGGCTTTCAGCAATTTTTCGAAGCCCGCCTGGACCGAGTGGCCATAGGCGTAGTCCGGCGTCAGGAAGTACCATTTCTTGCCGAATTTTTCCATCAGCGTGGAGCCGATGGCGTTGGCGTCCATGGCGGTGGAGTTGCAGACCCTGAACACGTTCCAGGTGCAGCTTTTGCCGGTGATCGGATCGGTATGACCGCCCGAGACGATGTGCAGCACCTTCTTTTCGCTGGTGACCTGCGCCATCGCGATCGCGATGCCGGAATTGACGTCACCGATGATAAAGCTCGCCTGGTCGCGCTCGATCAGCTTGCGGGTTTTCTGCACGCCGGTGCCGACGTCGTTGGCGGAGTCTTCGACCAGAAGCTCGACCGGCCGGCCCAGAATGCCGCCCTTCTTGTTGATTTCCTCGGCGGCGAATTTCGCTCCCACCACCTCGTTCTGCGCGATCGCGGCATAGACGCCGGTCAGCGGATCGACCATTCCGATTCGCACCGGGGTGTCGCCGCGGGCCTTGATGATATAGGGGGAAGAAAATTGCACCGCAGCAATCGCGGCGCTGGTCTTGAGAATAGTGCGCCGGTCAACCGACCAGCGTTGCGCGGTACCCATTGTTGTCCTCCCAGACAAGGTGACGTATTCCGATGGCGGCATTCTGTCGATGCCTGCTAGGGTCGGCAACGTAGCCGGTCCGGGTTCATTTTGCCAATGCTAACCCCATCAACACCTGCGACCTTTGGCCTAGGGCCTTGACGCCGTTGCAAGTTATTCGGGCATGTCGTCGACTTGACTCGCGTTCGGCCGGCCACAAGGCCGATTGCCAAGGCTTCGATTCCTGCGCAAAATGGCCGGATGCCCCAGGCACCGCAAATTCATTTCTGCAGGGCCTCGGACGGGGTTCGCGTTGCCTATGCCACGAACGGTCGCGGCCCTGCATTGATCGAGGTCGCGACCTGGCTGAACCATCTTGAATTCGACTGGCAAAGCCCGGTCTGGCGTCCACGTCTCCTCGAACTGGAGAGAAATTACGCCATGACCCGATACGACGGCCGCGGTTGCGGCCTGTCCGATCGGGCCGTCAAAGACTTGTCGTTCGAGGCCAATCTGCGCGATCTCGAGGCGGTAGCCGACGCCGCCGGGCTCAAGCGCTTTATTCTTCTCGGTTGCTGCCAAGGCAGCGGACTCGCGATTGCCTATGCGGCCCTTCATCCCGAACGCGTCAGCAATTTGGTCCTGTATGGCGCGTTTGCCCGCGGCAAGCTGAAGCGCAACCCGTCAGCACAGGATATCGAAGAAGCCGACATGATGCTTAAGCTTGTCGAACTCGGCTGGGGACGTGAAAATCCCGCATTTCGCCAAGTCTACACCACGATGTTCATCCCCGACAGCTCGCCGGAGCAATTTCGCTGTTCACCGATCTGCAGCGGATGTCGACCTCGCCGGAAAACGCGGTGGGGTTGATCCGGGGATTTGACGACATGGACGTCACGCCGCTGTTGCCGAAGATCAATTGTCCTACGCTAGTGTTGCACGCGCGAAACGACGCGCGCGTACCATTCGCGGAAGGTCGCATGGTTGCGAGTTCGATTCCCGGCGCTGAATTCGTCACGCTGGAGAGTCGCAATCACATTCTGCTGGAGCACCAGCCGGCTTGGAAGCAGTTCCTGGCCGAGATCGGCCGTTTCGTTCACGGCCGAGCCGAGGCTGCGGCAAGGACCGCCTTTGGCGAGCTTACCGAGCGGGAGCGCGAGGTTCTCGAACTCATCGCGCGCGGTCTCGACAACGCCACGATCGCAAGCGAACTGTCGCTTCGTCCCAAGACCGTTCGCAATCACATCAATGGCATCTTTGACAAGCTGAATATCCCGAACCGCGCCCAGGCCATCGTACGCGCGCGGGAGGCGGGCATGGGAGGCGAACCGGCGCGACACCCCAGCTAGCGCAATTCTCTACCTCGATGGCTTCATCCTTCGAGACGCTTGCTGCGCAAGCTCCTCAGAATGAGGTCTCAGACCCTCATGGTGAGGAGCGCGCCTTCGCGCGTCTCGAACCATGAGGCCTCGGGAGCAGCAACAATGATTCGAGTGAACCGGCCAGGCACTAGGTCTCCCGGCCCAGCATTCGCGGCATATCCGGGCACGTTGAGATGAGATCTGGGTCGACGGTCTCATGACGGATTGGGCCGTCCCCGACATGCTCCCCGGACTTCGGACGACATCCTCGTCAACAGTCCGTATTCAACCTTGGGAGACAACGATGAATGATACCGTCACGTCGCCTCGTGTCGCCGGCTCCGCGCAGATGCAAGGTGACCTCTGGAACCCGCGCGCGCGCGACTACGCCGATTTGCAGGAAGGCTTTTTCCTTCCATTGTACGAGAGCGTGCAGCGCCGACCGGAACTCGCGGAGTCGCGTTCGAGTCTCGATGTCGGCTGCGGTCCCGGCCTTGCCGCGCAAGTGTTTGCACGGACAATGACCAATGTTGCCGGGATCGACGCGTCCACCGCCTTTATCGATATTGCGCGCGAGCGTTTGCCCGGACGAAATTTTCGTGTCGGCGAAATGGAATCCCTGCCGCACGCGGACGGAAGTTTCGATGTCGTGACCGGCTTCAATGCCTTTCAATATGCGGCCTCGCCGGTCAATGCGCTGCGCGAGGCGCGCCGCGTCGTGCAGCCGGGCGGCGCTGTTGTGATCGCAACCTGGGGGCCGCCCGAGGCTTGTGATGCGGGCGGGCATCTCAAGGCCCTCGGTGCGCTGATGCCGCCTCCGCCGCCGGGAGCGCCGGGACCGTTCGCCTTGTCGGACGAATCCAAATTGAGGGCGCTGGTGTCCGAGGCCGGTCTCACGCCGCTGGCAGTCGTCGACGTTGATTGTCCGTGGGTCTATCCGAACCTCGACATGGCGCTTCGCGCGATGCTGTCCGCCGGACCGGCCGAGCGAGCGATCCGAAATTCAGGCATCGAGCGAGCGCGCGAAGCGGTGGCGAGCGCGGTCGCGCCCTATGGCAAGCCTTCAGGCGAGTATCGCCTGAACAACAAGTTCCGCTATCTTATCGCGCGTGTTTAGAGCGCTTTCTCGAATCATGGCTGCTGCTCCCGAGGCCTCATGGTTCGAGACGCGCGAAGCCGCGCTCCTCACCATGAGGGTCTAGCACCTCATTCAGGGAAGAAGACCTCATCCTCTGAGGAGCAGCGCGAAGCGATGCGTCTCGAAGGATGAAGCCATTAAGGTGAAAACTGCGCTAACCGGCGGACAGGCCGAATTCGGCTCGAGCAACGTCGAAGGCGTGCTCGGGAATCGAACGCCTGAGTGTTGCCCACCCGATTCAATGCCCCGCCGCAGTCCTGGCCGCCGCATTGTTGAGCACAATCAGCCCGTCGACGGCGACGCCGGTTCTGGCGTTGATCAGGAACGGGTTGACGTCGATCGAGGCGATGCGGGTGCCGGCATCGGCCATCAGGTTGGACAGGCCGACCAGGGCCTTCACCGCGGAGGCTTCGTGCAGGGCGGGCTTGCCGCGATAGCCCTTCAGCTTCACCCCGGCCTTGGTGCGGGCGATCAATTCCCGGGCCTCGGCGGCATCGAGCGGAGCGCCGGCGAGCGCGACGTCCTTCATCAATTCGATGTCGACGCCGCCGGTGCCGAACAGCACCACCGGGCCCATTTCGGCATCGAGCGAGGCGCCGACCACGAGTTCGAGATCGGCCCTGACCTGTTGCGCAATCAGGATGCCCTCGAGCTTCGGCCGGCTCTTGAGTTTGCTGACCCGCGCGGTGATGTCGCGGAAGGCCTTTCTCACCTCGGCCGCATTGTTGAGGTTCAGCACCACGCCGCCGATGTCGGATTTGTGCAGGATGTCCGCGCTGACCACTTTTGCCACGACGGGAAATCCGATCTTCCTGGCGATCCGGACCGCGCCCGCTGCAGTCTGTGCGATCTCCTCCCTGGAGACGGGAATGCCGTAAGCCTTGAGCAGCTTCTTCGAGGCGACCTCGTCGAGCGCGGCGCCCTTGGCGGCCTTGAGCGTCCGCTCCAATGTCGCCCGCGCCGAGGCGCTCGAGCTTGATGAGGCGTCCGGCACTTCCTTGCGCAGCGAGGCATAGTCGATCAAGGCCTTGATCGCGCCCACCGCCCGGTCCAGCCCCTGCATGACCGCGATATGCGGCAGCGACTGGCGCAACGCCTTGGTGAAGTCGGTGAAGCCGATCGACATCGTGCTGATATAGATCACGGGCTTGTTGGCATTGGCGGCCTTCTCGTTGACGATCCGCAGGTTGCGCTCGCGCAGTTCGTGCGGGGCCTTGGGCAATTCGGAATCGATGATGACGATGTCGGTGTCGGGATCGTCGATCATGGTCTGGATCGATTGCATGTAGACCGTGGGATCGACCACCGCGGCAAAGCCGGCATCGAGCGGATTGCCGACAATGCTGCCGGGGCCGAGCATTTTGCCGAGCTTGTCGGTCGCGCCGGGGCCGAGCGGCGCAAAATCAAGCCCGGCCGAATGGAACGCATCGATCAAGAGGCCGCGCTTGCCGCCCGACAGCGTCACGGCGGCGAGGCGATCGCCCTTTGGCGGGTCGGCATGGACAAAGCACTCGGTGGTTTCGATCAATTCGTCGAGGCCGCGAACCCGGATCACGCCCTCGCGGGTCGAGATGGCGTCGAAGGTCTCGATCGAGCCGGCGAGCGCGCCGGTATGGGCCATGGCGGCGGCGCGGCCACCCTCGGACGATCCGAGCTTGAGTGCGATGACCGGTTTGCCGGCGGCCCGTGCGGCCTTGCAGGCCTGGCGGAACACCTTGGTATTGCGCACACCTTCCAGATAAACCACGATCACGCGGATCGAGGGATAGGCGGCGAAATAGGCCATGAGATCCGGCGTCTCGAGGCCGGCCTCGTTGCCGGTGGTGACCATATAGCCGACGCCGACGCCGCGATCCTCGAGCGCCTGGCGGATCGCCATCACGATCGCCCCGGAC
>JBDTKD010000250.1:0-5252 GCA_039935515.1 Bradyrhizobium sp. | reverse complement strand
GCCGAGCGAAGGCTCGTCCAGCATCAAAAGGCTGCCGCCCGCCATCAGGCCACGCCCAATAGCCACCATCCTGCGCTCGCCTCCCGACAGCGTGCTCGCGAGTTGGCGGCGGCGCTCGGCGAGCTTCGGCAAAAGCGACAGCACAAAGTCGAGGCGATCCGAGACGCGTACGCCGGCGGCCGGCAAATAGGCCCCCATCAGGAGGTTCTCGATCACGCTCATGCCGGGAAAGAGCCAGTCGCCTTGAGGCACGTGAACCACGCCGCGGGCAACGATCGCGTCAGGACGAAGTCTCGCGAGCGGCTTGCCGGCAAACAGGATTTCACCGCGGCTCGGCCGCACCAGCCCCGAGATGGCGCGCAGCAGTGTCGTCTTCCCGTGGCCGTTCGGTCCGACCATGGCGACCAGTTCGCCGGACCAAATCCTGCAGTTGAGCCCGAAGAGAACGTCGCGGCCGGCGTAGCCCGCCGCAAGATCACGGACGTCGAGCAGCGGCTCAACCATGTGTGGCGGCTCCCGGCCCGGCGGCGAGACTGGCTGCAGTGGCAGCGCCCAGATAGACCTCGACCACGGTCCGGTCTCTTGACAGTTCCGACGGCGAGCCATCGTAGATGCGCTCGCCGTGATGCATGATCAAGATGCGGCCAGAGAGCTGAATGAGGAAACGCATCACGTGCTCGATCAACACGATCGTGATGCCCGTGCCTTTAAGACCGCGAACGACCTCGACGATACGGTCGATCTCCCTGGGCGTCAGACCGCCAACCGGCTCGTCCATCAAAAGCAGCTTTGGACCCGTGGCGAGCGCGGTCGCAATCATCAGCAGCTTGCGATCGAGCACGGAAAGCATTGAGACCACCACGTCCGCCTTTGCGGATAGTCCGACCACCTCGAGGACTTCGTCCGCCCTCCTAAGCGAGCCGGCGTCGACACGCAGGCTCGGCACGATGCGATCACGGCGACCGAAATAGGCCCCGACCAGTACGTTCTCCCGGACAGTGAGGCTGTCGAACCCGGCATTGAGCTGAAACGTTCGAGCCATGCCGAGTTGACAGATCCGCTCGGGGGCCAAATGGGTGACGTCCGTTCCGGCAAACTCGATGCATCCGGACGTCGCGCGCACGAAGCCGGACAGCAGGTCGAACAATGTCGTCTTGCCGGCGCCGTTGGGGCCGCCGATGCCCAGCGACTCGCCGGCCGCAATCTCGAAGCTCAGGCCGTCGACAGCGGCCAACGCTCCGAAATGTTTGGTGAGGTTCTTGCATGCCAGCAATGGAGCCTCCGAACCAGCAGCCATGGCGCGCTCACTTCTCACTCAGCGCTTGATCCATGGCGGAACGGCAAATTTGGCGGTGGCGTAGGGCGAAGGCGCGATGAGGCCGGGACTCTGCTTGTAGTCCTGGATCTGCAGGAATTGATGTGGCATGCCGAGCGACGGGTCGTTGGTCTGCGTCGGATAGGTATAGGCCGCCTGCTCGCCCGGAATGAACCGGGTGACGCCGGCGATGCCTCGCCAGATCATCGCGCTCATGCGCTGTGCTACCTTCTTGTTCTGCTCTGCGGCGCCGGGTTCGCCAGTCCCCCCGGCAAGGGCGGCGGCGGTCGCCCAGACATAACACCCGTCATAAGGTTGGACGCCAGAATTGTGACCCGCATTGGCTCCGAATTTCGCCTTGTAGCGCTTCTCGAACGCGGTTCCGATCTCGTCCTGCAGGGCGCCTATGACCGTCGCATAGAGCACGCCGTTGCTCGTCTCCTTCGCGATGTCGCGGAACGCCGGGATCGATGGGCCGTACTGCATATAGATGAGGCTCGACGTCGGATTGGGTGCGAACTGCAGCATGAACTGCGCCAGGTCAGCCGGAAAAAAATGTGTAATGGCAATCACCCCGGGCGGGTCCTGCCGGATCTTGGCAAGCGTCGGGCCCCATTCCGAGTTCGGCACATTGACTGTCTCGAACAGGCTGATTTGCCAACCAAACTCGCCGGCCTTGTCCTTGATCGCATTGGCAATGTTGGCCGAGTAAACGCCCGCAGATAATATGACGGCCATCTTGTTGTTGTTGCGCTTCCATTCGCCACGATCCTCGAGTTGCTGCAGGAACTTGAGCAAGCCTCGCCCGTACCAGTATTCCGCGGGATCGCCCTGGAAGGAGCCCCAGTAGCGGCGAGGATTGGACCTGACGAGGTTGTTGTGAGCGATCGTCGTATCGCAGTGGACATAGATGATGCCGCTATCGGCGATGACATCCTGGATCGCCGCGCCGCTGCCGACATTGTAGCCGTTGAGGACGGCATGGACGGAATACCTGTCGATCAGGCGCTGGACGGCCTGGACGTTGGCGGCGTCGCCCATCTGCCCGGTATTCTCGAAATAGGGCTCGAGCGGGCGGCCCAGAATGCCGCCGAGGGCGTTGATTTCCTCACAGGCGAGTGTGAGGCCATTCTTGAACTCGATGCCGTCAGGGGCCGCGAAATCCGTCGTCGGGCCGGCCTGCCCCACCGGGATCGCCGCACCGGCGGCACGCGCGCCGCCGTTGATGCTTGATAGCAGTGCCGGTAGACTGGTCATCGCGCCGGCGGCGACGAGACTTCCTTTGAGCAGGAAGTTGCGGCGGCTTCCCGCGATCACGCTCGGCGCCACCAGACCGGTTGGCTTCATCCCCTTCATTCTACCCTCCCTCTAAGCGATTCGAGCAACCAGCGCGGCCGCCGCCTCGACGGCGAGCGACTGATGCGGCTGTAGATCCTGTCCACCCCACGCCATCATCAGCGGATGCCAGGGATCCTCGACGTGCGTCTTGATCCCGGAGAGCTCCTCGAGCACAGCAAGCCCGCAATACGGCACGTACATTTCCGAATACCCGCCCTCATGGGTCATCAGTATCCGTCCGCCGCAGATCGCTCGGGAGGCGCGAAGCAACAGCTGGGTAAGTTCGCGGTAGCCGCCCGACGAGAGCATCATGCGTCCGAGCGGATCCACGCCCGATGCGTCGAACCCCGAGGCGACAACGATGAGATCCGGCTTGAAGCAATGTAAGGCCGGGATGACCACGCGTTCGAAGGCCGCCCGATAGGCACCGATGCCGGATCCGGCGGGCAACGGCACGTTGATATTGAAGCCGACGCCGCTTCCGGAGCCGTTTTCGTCGAGCGCCCCGGAGTTCGGAGGGAACAGGTTGTCCTGATGTAGCGAGATCGTCAGCACGCTCGGATCCCCATAGAAGACCGCCTGTGTTCCGTTGCCGTGGTGCACGTCCCAATCGACCACGGCTACGCGGGCGACGCCGCGTGTTGCTTGAAGGTGGCGGATCGCGATGGCGGCGTTGGAAAACAGGCAGAACCCCATGCCAAGGTCTGGCTTTGCGTGGTGGCCCGGCGGCCGGATCAGGGCGTAGGCATTGTCGACATCGCCGGAGACGACGGCTTCGCCAGCTGCGATCGCGCCGCCCGCGGCGAGCAGCGCGATCTCGTAGCTGCCGGCGCCGAGCGGTGTCAGTTCGCCCGCATCGCCGCCGCCGGCGTCGCTCAACGTCTTGATGCGCGCGATATGCTCGCGTGTATGGACACGGGCGATCTCGTCAGGCGTAGCAGAGCGCGGCTTGATCTGCACCAGACGCCCGAGCAAATCGCTTACCTCGATGAGGTTTCGGAAGCGGCGCTTGGTCTCGGGGTTCTCGGCGTGGACGCCCGGCTGAATGGTGAGCCCCGGTGGGAACACCTGGGCCCAATTGCCAGTGTTGTGCCACATATAGAGCTCGTGGGAGACGAAGCCGGTCGCCATTTCAGCAAGTCCCTATCTGAACCACAGGATATGAGCGCCCGGCCATATGGTCAGCGCTACTCGACGGCGCTGATCGCTTCATCGAACGCCTCGACAATCATGTCGGCATGTTCCGTCTCGAACGTGAGCGGTGGTGAGATGATGAAGGTGTCTGCGAGATTGCGGATGAGGACGCCCTTCGCGACGCATCGGTCCCAGACCCGCGCCCCGAAATTTTCCGACAGATCGAACGGCCGTTTCGTCTCGGGATCGGCTACGAGCTCGATCCCGACCATCAAGCCCTTGCCGCGCACATCCCCCATGTTCGGGTGGCGCTTCTGGATATCCTGCAGGCTCTCAAGCAGATATTTCCCAACCTTGGCCGCGTTCGCAGGCAGGTCTTCCTCTTCGGCAATCCGGAGGTTGGCCAAAGCAGCCCCGCAGGCGAGCGGATGCCCCGCATAGGTGTTGCCGTGCATGAAGGCCCGAGGCGTGAACTGTGCCTTATCGTCGGACAAGAACGCCGCTTCGACGCGTGCGTTGATGAGAGTGGCGCCGAGCGGCACGTAGCCGCTGTTGATCCCCTTTGCGAACACCATCAAATCGGGCCTAACGCCCCAAGCCCGACAGCCGAACATGCTGCCGATCCGTCCGAAGCCGGTGACGACCTCGTCCGAGATCAGAAGCACCTTATGGCGGTCGCAGATGTCGCGGACAAGCGGCCAGAAATTGGAGGGCGGGACGATGACGCCGCCGGCGCCCTGCACCGGTTCCGCCATGAAGGCCGCGACACTCGAAGGACCTTGATAGACGATCTCGCGCTCCAACAATTCGGCGCAAAGCCGGCCGAGTTCCTCCGGGTCCGACGTGAATGGATTACGATAGGCATAGGGGGTCTCGACCTGGAAAAAGCCGGACAGCAGGGGCTCGAACTGCTCCTTGTAGACGGCCACGCCGCTAGCCGAGAGCGCCCCCAGCGTGACGCCGTGATAGGCGCGGCGCAGCGAGATGATCTTGGTCCGCGTCGGCTGGCCCACGAGACGCCAATACTGCCTCGCGAGCTTGATCGCCACCTCGTTCGCCTCCGAGCCGCCGGAGGAGAAGAAGGCACGCTTCATCCCCTCGGGAGCGGCTAACCGGCAAAGCTCCGCGGCGAGATCCACCGACGGAATATTCGTCGTGTTGCCAAAGGTCGAGTAGTAGCTCAGACGGTCCAACTGCTCGATGATGGCGCGTTTGATCTCGGGCCGGTTGTGACCGACATTGACGTTCCAGAGACCTGCCTGGCCATCGAGATAGCGCTCGCCACTACCGTCGAAGACGAAGACCCCTTCCCCGCCTTCGATAGACAAGGGCGGGTTCTCGGCCAGAAAATTCACGTTGGCGAAAGGATAAACGACATTGCGTGTCAGCTTGTCATTCGCGCGAAGACTTTCTATCAGCATTCAGCTTTACCCAAACAGCTTCGGAAGGTCGTGAGGCCTCACAC
>JBDTKD010000249.1:0-6481 GCA_039935515.1 Bradyrhizobium sp. | reverse complement strand
GATCGACTGCCCGGAGCGGACCGGGCTCTCAAGCAGCAGCGAGGCCGGGTGCGCCCGGGCCTTTGGCCGTTTCGCCTCGCTGTCCTCGAACGAACATTGGCGTCCTCCCGTCAGCAGCGGCGGCAGGCTCGAACCGAGTTGACCCGCGTCCACGCCTTCGACGCCGAGCACGCGGATCTTGCGATCCTGAAGGCTGGAGATCAGGTGAGCGATGGCGGATTCGCTGAGCTCGACCGCCGACAGGTCGAGCACCACCGGCCGGCCGGCGAAAAAGCCCGGCGAGCGGGTCAGGGTCGCATCCAGTTCCTCCAGCCAGCCGACGATCGGCACCACCGGAGAAAACACGAACGCGACGTAGGACCGGCCGCGGAAGCGTACCAGCTGACGTTGTGGCTCGGCCTTTGCGCTCATGATTACCGACTCGCTGTCCCTTACGACCTATTCGTTAAGGATTGGGCGATGATGGTTAACGAACAGTTAAAAAATAGCCGAAACACCCTATCCGGCGGCGGCGCCACCCCGGCGTTGGTGTTGCCTTAGCGGACCAATGCGACTTCACCCGGCCGCCAAGCCTTGGTGAAGAACGGTTCGAGCGGGCTGTAGAGGCGAAGGAGCATGAACCAGCCTTTGCCGGGCATGGTCTGTATCCAGTTGCCATCCTTTGCGGCGGCTGGCTTGGTTGGGCCGAAATAGACCGTCGTCGAGCCGTCCGCGTCGGCAACAGCAGCGGGCGAAGGGTACGACTGGCTGCCGGCACGCGGGTAGCGCTGGGGTGTCTGCAGCATGGAGCGCGTCTGGTTGTCATAGAGCGTGAACGACCAGAACGCCGCCGCAGGAATGTCTTTCGGCAGGGTCACCCGGTAGGTCTTGCCACCATCAAAGGGATTCTTGTCGCTGTCCATGAAGCCCATAAGGTACTGCGAGCCCACCCCGGGCAGCCGCATGATCACGGCCGGCGTGTCCATGGTGTAACCGTAGTAGAATGCCGTGCGGGAGTTGAGGGTTCGCGCGCCGGTCGCCGGAAGCGGTTTGAAATAGCCCTCTTTGGTAATCAGGGGCGGCGGCGTCTCAAAATTATAACCACCCTCCCACAGCATGTTGGCCCACATGGAATTCGGGTACAGGGACCAGCCGGGAATTTCGGTAGCACGCCAATTCAGCACCCGGCCGGCGGCGTTACCCACGGCGGCCGCGTCGGTGAGAATCTTCTTCATCCGGGCGTCCGGATTGAAGGGCTTGCCCTTTACGATGCCAATCGCCGCGAGCTGGCCCAGCAGTTCCGGGCTCGTAGCGTTAGCTGGTTCCAACTGCACCAGCTCGTTGATCATCTCGAAATACGAGAAGTCGCTCGGAGGAATGGTGTTGAATGACTTGCCGCTGCCTTCGATGAATCTCGTCGGCGGTATCGGCGGCTCCTTCTCAAGCCGGACCTTGCCTTCGAGTGCCGTGGCGATGCTGGTGCCGAATCCACCCGGCGTGTACGGGTAGATTTTCAGCCTGTCCTTGATCAACGCGGCGACCGGCTTTGGATCGTTATTCTCCAGATTGGCGCGAACGGCGTAGAGAATATGGGTGGTTTTCGATCGGCCCACAAAGAACCCGTTATCGGGCAGCGGGCCGTCATAGTCCGGCGGCAGGATCAGGTACTTGCCTCCCTGGCCCCGGTCGGGGCCGGGCGCGGCGATGTCAATGATCCATCCGAACCACATATCATTGAGAGTGCCGAGCGCCTTGGGCGGCACCTCAATCACCATCGGACCCTTAGTCAGGTCGATGATCGCAACGGTATAGATGGTGTCGGCATTGGCGGTGAGAAAGAGCGAGTTCGAGTCCATCAAATCGGAGAAGATGACCACCGTGTTGTCTTCGGCCCCAATGCTCTGGAAGCCCTTGCGAATGGCATAGGCTGACGCACCTGAGAAGCTGTTCATGAACGCATCGACGCCACGCACGTAATCCAGGCTGTCGAGGACCTTCTCGGCGGTGGCCGCACTGGGCGCGCCGTCCTTGAATTCAAGCTTGCCGATGCGCGTGTCCACGCTGTCGGGAGTGACGAGGGTTGGCGGGATGGCAGACGCAGTTTGGGCAACGGCGATGTGTGGCAGTGCAGGCATTGCGCAGACAAGGGCTGCTGATAGAAATCTGGTAGAGCGCTTCATAGTATCGCCTCCATTCCCTTAAGGGTTGTTTGTGCTTGCGGTCGATACGGTTCACTTGAACCATTGATAAAATCAAAAGGCGCCTCAGCGTCTGCGCGTGCGGCCGAATGGCGTGTACGCAGAATCGAAACAAGGCTGGCAAAAATGAATGCTGTGATGTCTATTTCGGTATTGTTTGAATCCCTCCCTGCAAGAGAAGCTTTAACGCTAACCGGAAATGAGGGCGCCCGCCAAGGTGATTATTTTATGCCTCTACGTTGTTTCGTTGTGGCTGGTATTTTCGAAATTCAAATTCGTGCGTTGCGGCTGGCTATCCGGAACGGTCTCAGTACTCGTCGGCGTGTTTATTCTCGCAACGTTTGTCACCGTGGCTGGACGGGTGGTGGAAGTCACGCCGAATGTGACGGGGCAAATTGCCGCAATTCCGGTCAAGCCGAACGCGCCGGTGAAGATCGCAGCAGAGCGCCAAGCTCGCACTGGATTCCGAGATCGGTGGCGTCAACACCACAGTCGCGCAGATTAAAGCGCAACTTGATAACGCAAGCTGGGAATTGTCGCAGACAGACATTCGCGCACCTGCCGACGGCTATGTCACCGCCGTCGCATTGTCGGTCGGCGACCGCGCGCTGCAAGCCCGCTCGGCGATGTCATTCATTGTTGAGAGCGAAATCACGATCGTCGGTATGTTTTCGCAGAATGGCTCTCAGACCGTCTTAGTTAAGGAGGGGGCGGCCGTCGATATCGTTTTCGACAACGCCCCGGGGTCGCATCTATCACTCGAAAATTACCGCGATTCCCAAGGGCGTGGGTCAATGGCGGAATAAGCGTCGCGTCAATCGCCGAGCCAGGCGCATACCAGCGCGAGGTTGGCCGCGCACGCCGCCAGCAGGCCGACGGTGAGGAGTATCTGCACGCGCTCGAACGGGGTTTTGAGGCCGGTTCTCATCATGGCAAAAGCATCGGGCGATTCTGGCGGGGGAGTCTCGGCCAATATTTTTCGCCGGATTCAGGACTCGTTTACGACTCAGGGATTCCGGCAGGCGCGCCCCTGCCCCGCTGGCCGCCCTTCACCTGCGTGTGATCCGGCCGCGCCGCGGGGCCGAAACCCTGACGGCCCAAGGGCGTTGGGGTGGTTTAGCGGAGCCGATCCATGGTCTATGCATTGTTTTGCAATGACGCCAAGCTGAGCAAGGCCTATCCCACCGAGGCGGATGTCTGGAAACTTGCCCGGCAGAGCGGGCTCGTGGTCGATGCGGTCTCGGAAGAGGAAAAGCCTGCCCCCAGGCCGGTGCTGGACAACGACTACGAAATCAAGCCCTGCCGGCCGGACCCTCAGGAAGACCCCGACCGGAACAAGGCCGAGGCTGAGCGCGACGCCCAGTTGGAAACTGGGTTCGTAAGAGGCCGCGCGACACTGCCGTGACAGCGCTTACGGGGTCGCGATCGCCAGCGACGCCTGCTCGTCCGGGAGGGTCACGCAGGATTTGCGCCGGTGCATCCCCCGGATCGCACCGGTTACCTTGAGTACCTTGCCCACCGGACAGGTCGCGTCCTGTACAAAAGCAACTTCATAGGGAGCGAGGATCAGCGGTTCGGATTTCAGCACAGTCTCGGCAAAGCACGGGGCGGTCACCGCGGAAAAAATCAGGCCCAACACCAAAGCACGCATGTTCGTTGTCCATACCAACCGGCACGGTCATAAATTCGGCCGGGAGAGGAAGTTCCGCGGGCCGCCGGAATTATTTTTGCCGCGCGCGGAAAAGGCTGCCGCCCTGCATCCTCCTTGACTGCAAAAAAAGGCCGGCGCGAGGCCGGCCTTTTCAAATCAAGCCTCGGCCGTAGCCGTCAGTATCGCGTAGCGAGGGGGCCGCCCCAGCCGAACCGGTAGTTCAGCCCGGCCTTGACGGTTTGTTCGTCATCCCGGAATCGGGTCCCGACAATGTCGGCAGGCCCGCTGGTGAACGAGGTGCTGCCGAAATTGTAATACTGGTACTCGACTTTGGCGGACCAGTTCGGAGCGAACATGTACTCCAGGCCGGCGCCGACGGTGTAGCCGTCCCGATGACCGCCATCCGTGGTGAACGGCTGCGGCACGCCGGCAAAGCTGACGGCAATATTGTTGTTGTCCCGCCAGGCGTAGCCGCCCTTGGCGTAGAGCAGCGTCGGACCCCAAGTATAGCCGACCCGGCCGGTGACCGAACCAAGCTGATCGCTGTTGGCCGTCACCAGGGTACCGCCCGGGAAAAGCACGCCCGAATTGTTGCCGCCGCCGAGCCAGCTATATTGGGCTTCAACACCCATCACCCAGTTGGGGGCGAATTGGTAGTCAAAGCCGCCCTGTACGCCGCCCAGAAATCGGGCGTCGCTGCCCTGCAGGCTGCTACCGCCTGCGAACGCGCCGCCGACATGGCCGCCGATGTAGAACCCGGTCCAGTTATAGACGGCCTCGGGCGCCGTATAGGCGGGCGCCTTGGTATAGGTGCGTGCAGGCAAGTCGGCCGCAAAAGCTGGAGCAGCAAATGCGATCACGGCGGCTGTGCCGAGCAGAAGTTTCTTCATGTTGGTACCCCGTTCAGGTCGTTGCGACCCTCTTCAAACAACATGGCCTCAATTTGGTTGCTTGCGGGTGGCTTCACGGCAGCGCTGGGAGGCCAGATAACGGGCGACTGTGACAGCGAGGCAACAAGGCCCGTTTGTTCCCTCCCCACTGAGTTTCCCTTGAGGCGCTGAGCCATTGGCAGACCTCATTAAAGTGTCGGCCCAGGCCGGTTCCGGTTCAAACCTCGCTGAAATGTGATCGCCGACCACGGTAGCCCCGGCGTGGTTCGCCCGCTAGCGGGTCAGCTTTTCCAGATCGGGGAACGGCGCATAGGCCGCGCCGGCGCAGATATCAGCCGGCTTCTCGACCACGTGATCGAGGCGGCCATCGACATAGACGATGGCGCGTTCCTGCACAACACCATAGCTGCCGTCCGACTCGCGCGGCGTGAACCGCAGGCAGCTCACATAGCGCAGACGGCCGCCGACGGTGCGCTGCATCGGTTCGGCCATGGCGGCGTCATGCACGCCGGCCGGATTATTGAGATAGGTCCGCATAAACGACAATATCTCGGCGTGGTAATTGGCAGGAAACGGCTGGTCGGCGACACCGCGATCGCCGGTGTAGCTGATGATCTGGCTGTCACCACTGCCCGCACAGCCCGCGAGCGCAATCAGTAGCGGCAGAATTGCCGCTCGTTGTGCCGATGTCCTCAAGTGCAACCTGAACTTCGCTGGTCCCCGATGGCGAATCCTAGACCGCGGGCCAGCCAAATGGAATTGTCATCTTGGTGATCGCATGGCGGTCAACGGGCGCGAGCAAAGCAACACCGGCCCGCTCCCCTGAAGCGGGGACCATGGACTTCGTTCATCTTCATGACTTGACTGTCATATTCGCTCGCGACGGATTCGAGCGAGCGCGCATGGCGCAAATTATGGCGCCGCGCACGGGAATGTCCGGTGACGCGGGGTGTTCACATCACCGGGCTTCGGTGTAGGATCGTTACCTTGCAATACCGGGAGAGATGCATGCGCAAATCCGCGATCAGGCTTTTCATGCTGGCCATCATTGCAATGGCGGTGTCGGCAGCGCCCGTGCTCAAGGCCTATGCCGCCGGCGATGCAAACCCCTCGCCGCCGGCGTCCGACGGCAAGAAAGCCAAGAAGAAGCACGACAAGCATTCCAGCATCAACGACGGCCGGTTCCAGGCGGGCTACCATGCGGCCTATGCCACGGTCTATGACCGCAACGATTACGCCTCGGCCATCGACGAGCTCAAGGCGCTTGGTCACGACGACAACGCCGCCGTCGCCAATCTGATCGGCTATTCCTACCGCAAGCTCGGCGACTACAGGCTGGCGCAGGTCTGGTACGAGCGCGCGCTCAAGATCGATCCGGACCACGTCAAGACCTGGCAATATTACGGGCTGTGGCAGCTCGAACAGGGCAATCGCGACCAGGCGCAATATCATTTGAGCCGGATCGCCACCCTGGCCGGCGCCGACAGCGCGGAATATCGCTCGCTCGCGGCGGCGCTCGAAAAGCCGGCCGGCACCGGCCTCGTCTACTGATCCGTTTCTGCGGGATTTTCAGCCAAATGCTGTCATTCCGGGATGCGCCTCTTGGCGCAGGCCCGGAATCCATAACCACCATCGTGAGTATGGATTCCGGGCTCGCGCTGACGCGCGCCCCGGAATGACGGCGCTTCTGAAACTTCACTTCATCATCGCCTCGATCTCGGCGCGGAAGGCCTGCCGCGAGGCGTCACGCGAATAGAACATGT
>JBDTKD010000248.1:0-4331 GCA_039935515.1 Bradyrhizobium sp. | reverse complement strand
GCCGGCGCCGGGCTGCAGCTTTCGCCCAATGCAAGCCGCGTGCTGGTCGGCCTCGGCCTGGAGCCGCGGCTGGCCCGCCGCGCCGTCACGCCGGACGCCATCAGCATCATGAGTGCGCGAAGCGGCGGCGAAATTGCCCGGCTGCCGCTCGGCGAAGCCGCCACGCTGCGCGCCGGCGCTCCCTATTGGGTGATGCACCGGGCCGATCTGCAGGCGGCGTTGCAAGCCCATGTCAATGACCATTCCGATATCGAGTTGCGATTAGGCTGCCAGTTCGAGGATGCCACCCCCCATGCGAAGGGACTGACCGTGGTGCAGCGGCGCGGCATCACCCGGCAGCAGGAAGTGGCGCTGGCGCTGGTCGGCGCCGATGGAATCTGGTCCACGGTCCGGCATCATGTGTTTGCGGAAGTGCAGCCGCAGTTCTCCGGACTGATCGCCTGGCGCGGCACGCTCGAGGCCACCGCCCTGCCGCGCGAACATACCTCGCGCCGTGTCCAGCTCTGGATGGGCCCGAATGCCCATCTGGTCACCTATCCGATCTCCGGCGCGCGGCAGATCAATGTAGTGGCGGTGGTGCCGGGGACCTGGAACAGGCCGGGCTGGAGCGCACCCGGCGAGATCGCCGAAATCAAGAATGCCTTCGCATCGGCGCAATGGCCGGCCACCGCGCGAATGATGATCGGCGCCGTCGACGAGTGGCGGAAATGGGCGCTGTTCACCGTCCCCGATGGCAGCAAGTGGACCGACGGAGCGATCGCTCTGCTGGGGGACGCCGCGCACGCCATGCTGCCGTTTGCGGCGCAGGGCGCGGCAATGGCCATCGAGGACGCGGCGGTCCTCGCCGGATGCCTCGGCCCGTTGCAGGACGCCGGCGCTCCGGCACTTTCGGCCGCCCTGCAACGCTATGCGCGCCTGCGCCGGGCGCGCGTGCTGCGCGTTCAGCGCGCCGCCCGGCAGGCGGGACGCATCTATCACCTCACCGGCGCTGCGGCCTATGCGCGCGACCTTGCAATGAAAGCGATCGGCGGAAAGCGGCTGCTGGCGCGACAGGACTGGATTCATGGCTGGCGACCGTGAGCGCATCGCCGGCCGGCGTCGTTCAATAGACCGCGTTGCCGGACCGCATGGGTGAACGCGCGCCCTTCGGATGCGGCGGCGCGGCGGGCGTCGCGGTGGCAGCGGCCGGCGGCGAATCATGGCATTTGTTGTGGCGCCAGCCTTCGTCGGCGAGCTTCGCCTGCGCCCGCACCGAGATGTAGTCGTTGCGATAAGCCAACTCGGCCACCACGGGACCGGCAACGCCGGTATCGGCCTTCGCCATCAGGCCCTGCAATTCGGCCGAACGCGCCGCCAGACTCTTGCGCTCGTCCTCGAGCTGCTTGCAGTCATAATACTCGTATTTGGCGGGATCGACGAACGCCCCGGAGGCAAAGCTGTCACCGAGATCGGCACAACCCGACAGCCCGATGCCGGCCACGAGCAGCGCCATCGCCGCGGCGGCGCGCAGCAACGGCCGGGAACGGGCACGGCGGGCGATCATCGGCGTTTCGTAACCGGACAAAATTGAGGTTGCGTAAAGCAGCCGCTGATGTCGGCAATGAGGCTTTGCCTCCGGCCGGGTGCTCGCCTAAGCAGGGGCCAGCGATTCCGGCCGGCGCCGAGGCCAATTCCACTCCGGCCGAAAACGCGCTAAGTCTCTGATCTCTTGACCAAAGCGGACGTGGCGGAACTGGTAGACGCAAGGGACTTAAAATCCCTCGATGGCAACGTCGTGTGGGTTCGAGTCCCACCGCCCGCACCACAAAAAACGCTTGTTAAAGAATGGGTTGTGAGCACCATAGAACGGGCCATGCCGCCGTTTCCCAAGCGAGATTTCGCGCTGGGAACACCGGGGTAACACGCTTCGTTACGACGCGATTTATACGGACTCTCTACTCGGCAGCTCTCACCCCTGATGAGCGTCGTGCGAGTCAACCTGATCTGGGCTAGGATTGAATCATGGCTCCAAAGAAAACATCGTCAAAGAAGGGCAAAGCGGCCGGCTTCGTGATTGGCAGCGGCCGCTTCAGGAAAATAAGTGCCGTAGAGGGAATCCATTTTTCCCCGAAGATGAAGGGCAGCGCCGCGATCGCGAAGAGCAAGGCTCTTACTCCCGAAGAGCGCCGGAAGGCTATCATCAGGGCCTACCGCAAGGCGTAGTCGCGGATGTACGACGCTGTTGCAGATGACTACTGCTATCCTGACACGACGGTCCTGAGGAACAGGCTCGACCTGCGAGACGCCGCTGAGCTTGCAGATTTCGAGGCCGAAGTGAGCGACGCCAGGGCCGACGAAGAAGCTCCGGCTGGCGATCTGGACTTCAAGCACTTCAAGGCGGCGCTTCGGCGACGAAAGGACAAGAGGTCAAATTCGATCCGCTTGGCGGCAATCGGCTTGTACCGGCTCATCGCACGTCGATCCCGAACGCGCCCGCTTCGCCAAGGATGGCGAGATGGTAGCGGGTGTGCCGCAACTCGCCGGTTTTGGTGAGAGCGCCCTTGGCAACGAGATCCTGCAGGTCCCTCGTGGCGGTGGCGCGCGAGGCCCTGGTGATGGTGATGTAGTTCTCGGCGCTGAGCCCCCCTTTGAACCCATCGACCCCTTCCCGGAACATGCGGGCTATGGCTTTTTCCTGGCGTTCGTTCAGCTTGCCGCGAAGCTTCTCGTACAGCCTGGCCTTCGCAACAAGAAAATCAACGCGGTTGATCGTGTTGCGCTGGGCCTGAATGATCGTCCCGGCAAAGTAAATCAACCAATCGGTTATCTCGGTGTCCTTGTTGTTACGCTCCAGCGCATCGTAATAGGCTTTGCGCGCGCGCTCGATCGTGTAGGCGAGCGCGATCAGGCTGGGATGGCCGAGATTCTGCGCGAGCGATTTTTCCGCGAGCGCCCGCCCGATGCGGCCGTTGCCGTCTTCGAACGGGTGAATGCTGACGAAGTAGAGATGCGCGATACCCGCGCGCGCCAGCGTCGGCAGCGCGCGTTTGCCGCCCGGCCGGGATTCATTGAACCAGGCGACGAAGGCATCCATCTCGAGCTTCATCTTCGATGAAGGAGGGGCCTCGAAGTACACTTCGGGCTCATGAAGGCGGCCCGACACCACCTGCATCGGGTTTGCATGGGTGCGGTAACCGCCGACAATTTCAAGGCGCCGGTCGCCGCTCATGAGCATCCTGTGCCAAGCGAACATCGTCTCATGGTCAAGTGGCGCTGCGAAGGTTTCGTAGAGGTTCACCATCATCTCGGCGATGCCGCGTTCAGCCGGAGGAATTCGCCGCTGGTCGGAGCCGAGTCCAAAATGCTGGCGAACAGAGGATTGCACGCTCTCGCGGTTCAGCACCTCACCTTCGATTGCCGAGGTATTCAGAGCCTCATCGCTGATGAGCTCGATCTTGAGGACATCCCGATCCGCTGGACCGATGTGCTTGAACGCACCAATGAACTCGCCGGAGCGGAGGAGAAACTGCCGCTCCAGTTGCTCCAGAGCATTCGGCTCGAATGTGAATTCCGGCCAGCCGGGCTGTTCCCAGTTCCATTTCATGAGTTATTGATCGCTCCTCTATAGCTCATTTATCTCTATTTTATGAGTTATAACAACATCTATATGCCTCAATCCGCAGATTGATGGCTCTGCGATGCTCGCCCGCGAAGGCCGCCATTAGCCGTTCCCTGTCCAGACATGTCCAATTTCGAAACCATCACAATCTCCCCCGATCTCGCCTTCGACGCCCTCATGGCGGGTGCGCCCGGCGCGCCGCTGGCGCTGCTGCTGCACGGCTTTGCGGAATCGATGCATTGCTGGCGCCACCAGGCGGCGGCGCTCGCGGACGCGGGCTATCGCGCGGTAGCCCCGAGCCAGCGCGGCTATTCGCCCGGCGCCCGCCCCGACACCGGCGATAACGCCAATTACCACATCGAGCGGCTGATGGACGATGCGATGGCGATCGCCGCGGCCTGCGGCGCCGGCGACCGCCGCTTTCATCTGGTCGGCCACGACTGGGGCGGCAGCATCGCCTGGGCGCTGGCCGATCGCTACCCGCAACGCCTCGCCTCGCTCACCGTGCTGTCGCGGCCGCATCCGAACGCCTTCAACCGGGCGCTGCAGATGCCCGACGGCGATCAGGCCTACCGATCGCGGCATCACAAGGCGTTTCTAGAACCCGGCGCCGCCGATCTGCTGCTCGCCGACGACGCCAGACCATTGCGCACGCGGCTTGCGGCGGCCGGCGTTCCCGCCGCCGCGATCGACGCCTATCTGTCCGTGCTCGGCAACAGGCCGGCGAGGGAGG
>JBDTKD010000247.1:0-3790 GCA_039935515.1 Bradyrhizobium sp. | reverse complement strand
AAGTTCACGAGGTCATCCGCGATACGGCGTCCGACGCCGGGAATGGTCAGCGCCTCGCCGCCAAGCGCCTCGGCCAGGCGCAGGGTATCGGCGAGCCGGTCGCGCTGCTCGTCGGTCAGTTGCAGGCTCCGCCGCGTCTCGATGCTGACCGCGGTCCAAGGCGCATGCAGCCGATCGGCCAGCCGCCTGGTATAGCGCACGAGCCCGGCCGCGCGCGGATCCTCGCTGAGGCAGACCAGGATCCGCTCGCCCGCGGCCCAGGGGCCGGCGATGGCATTGGCCTTCATATGCGTCAGCAACTGCTCGTCGACGCGCTCGGCGGTGCGCCGCAAGGCGAGCTCGCGCAGCGCCGTCAGGTTTCCCGGAGAAAAATAATGTTCGAGCGCGCGCTCGGCCTGCCTGGGGACATAGACCTTGCCCTCCTTGAGCCGGGTAATCAGGTCGTCCGGCGTGAGATCGATCAGTTCAATGGCATCGGCGCGGTCGAATACCGAGTCCGGCACGGTCTCGCGCACCCGGACATGGGTGATCTGAGCGACCACGTCATTGAGGCTCTCGATATGCTGGATATTGACCGCGGTGTAGACGTCGATGCCGTGGGACAGCAATTCCTCGACGTCGAGATAGCGCTTGGGGTGCCGGCTGCCAGGCGCATTGGTATGGGCGAGTTCGTCGACCAGCGCGATATCGGGATGGCGCGCGATCAACGCGTCAAGATCCATTTCCTCGAGCACCTGATCCCTGTAGGCGAGCCGTTGGCGCGGCAGAACTTCCAGGCCCGCGAGCAGCGCCTCGGTCTCCGCCCGTCCGTGGGTCTCGACCACGCCGACGACCACGTCGGCGCCAGCTTTCAATTTGGCGTGCGCGCTCTGCAGCATCTCATAGGTCTTGCCGACGCCGGGGGCGGCGCCGACGAAGATCTTGAGCCGGCCGGCCTGATCGTGCTCCCGCCGCGCGGCCTCCAGCAGCGCATCCGGCGAGGCTCGTTGTTCAGAATAGCGGCCTTGATTTGTCATATGGCATTATAGTCCTCACGCCCGATCGAGCCTAGCTCAGCCTATCTGGATGCGGCCGCATCCAGCGCCAGATTGAGCGCCAATACATTGATGCGGGGCTCGCCGAGCAGTCCGCCGAGGCGCCCCTCGGTGTTCTCGGTGACCAGCTGGCGGACACGGTCCTCCGGCATTTGCCGTGCCTTGGCGACGCGCGGCACCTGGAACAGCGCGGCTTGCGGCGAGATGTCGGGGTCAAGGCCGCTGGCGGAGGTGGTGACGAGATCGACCGGAACGTCGGCGGTGGGATTCTCCGCTTTCAGTCTGTCGACGTCTTCCTTGACCCGATCGTTCAGCGCCTTGCTGGTCGGGCCGAGGTTGGACCCGCCGGAATTGGCCGCATTATACGGCGCCGGCACGGTCTTGCTGGCATCGGCCGGGTCCGGGGCTGATGTCGCCGAGGGCCGGCCGTGAAAGTACTTGTCGTCCTTGAATTCCTGCCCGATCAGGGCGGAGCCGACCACCTTGCCGTCCCGCTCGACCAGGCTGCCCTGGGCCTGCTTCGGAAAGATCACGCCGGCAATTGCGGTCATCGCCAGCGGATAGGCGAGACCTGTGATCACGGTCAATGCGGTCAGAACCAGGATGGCGGGGCGAATTTCTTTCAACATGACAGGTCTCCAATTCTCCGTCATTGCGAGCGAAGCGAAGCAATCCATGGCTGCACGGAAAGTGTGGATTGCTTCGTCGCTTCGCTCCTCGCAATGACGATCAGGGTTAGGCCAGATGCAGGGCGGCGACAGCGAGGTCGATCGCCTTGATGCCGATAAAGGTAATGATGATGCCGCCGAGCCCGTAGACCATCAGGTTACGGCGCAGCAGCGCGCCGGCACCGATGGCGCGATAGGCTACACCCTTCAGGGCCAGCGGGATCAGCGCGATGATGATCAGCGCATTGAAGATGATCGCCGACAGGATGGCGCTTTGCGGGCTGGCGAGGTGCATGATGTTGAGCACCGCAAGCTGCGGATAGAATGCTAGGAACATCGCGGGGATGATGGCAAAATACTTGGCCACGTCGTTGGCGATCGAGAAAGTGGTCAGCGCGCCGCGGGTCATCAGCAGCTGCTTGCCGATCTCGACAACCTCGATCAGTTTTGTGGGGTTGGAGTCGAGGTCGACCATGTTGCCGGCTTCGCGCGCGGCCTGGGTGCCGGTGTTCATGGCGACGCCGACATCGGCCTGCGCCAGCGCCGGGGCGTCGTTGGTACCGTCGCCGCACATCGCGACCAGTTTGCCCTTGGCCTGCTCGTCGCGGATCAGCTTGAGCTTGTCCTCGGGTGTCGCCTGGGCAAGAAAATCGTCGACCCCGGCCTCCGCCGCGATCGCCGCCGCGGTCATCGGATTGTCGCCCGTGATCATGACGGTGCGGATGCCCATGCGGCGCAGTTCGGCAAAGCGTTCGCGGATGCCGCCCTTGACGATGTCCTTGAGCTGCACGACGCCGAGCAGGCGTCCGTCCCTGGCGACGGCGAGCGGGGTGCCGCCGGCCTTGGCGATTTCGTCGGAAATCATCTGAATTTCGCGCGCGACTTCGGAACTCGCCGTGGACTGGATCGCGCGAACGGTGTTGCCGGACGCCACCGCGTAGGTACCGCCGCCAACGTAATTGAGGATCGCGTCGACCGCGCCTTTGCGGACCGACGACGCGCCGGCATCGACGCCGCTCATGCGGGTCTGCGCGGTGAAGGGAATGAAGGTTGCGGCAAGCTCCGCCATGTCGCGGCTGCGGATGCCGTATTTCTCCTTCGCGAGCACGACGATCGAGCGGCCCTCGGGGGTCTCGTCGGCCAGTGAGGCGAGTTGCGCCGCATCCGCCAGTTCCTGCTCGCTCACCCCATGCACCGGCCGGAACGCCGTCGCCTGCCGGTTGCCGAGCGTGATGGTGCCGGTCTTGTCGAGCAGCAGCGTATCGACGTCGCCGGCGGCCTCGACCGCGCGGCCCGACATCGCCAGCACGTTGAAGCGCACCAGCCGGTCCATGCCGGCGATGCCGATCGCCGACAGCAGCGCGCCGATGGTGGTCGGGATCAGCGTCACGAACAGCGCCACCAGGATCACCACCGAAATCGAACCGCCGGCATAAGTCGCATAGCTCGGGATCGTTACGGTCGCGAACACGAAGATGATGGTCAGGCCCGCCAGCAGGATATTCAGCGCAATCTCGTTCGGCGTCTTCTGCCGCTCGGCCCCCTCGACCAGCCTGATCATGCGGTCGATGAAGGTCGAGCCTTGCGCCGCGGTGATACGAACGCGGATCCAGTCGGACAGCACCTGGGTGCCGCCGGTGACCGCCGAACGGTCACCACCGGATTCGCGGATCACGGGCGCGGACTCGCCGGTGATCGCGGCTTCGTTGACCGAGGCGACGCCTTCGATCACCTCGCCGTCGGAGGGAATATTGTCACCGGCTTCGACCAGCACGATGTCGCCGACCTTGAGGCTGGTGCCGGATACAAGCCGATAATTGTTGCCGGAACCCGCCAGCAGCTTGGCCTGGCTCTCGGTGCGGGTCTTCCGCAGCGATTCTGCCTGGGCCTTGCCGCGGCCTTCCGCGACGGCTTCGGCAAAATTCGCGAACAGTACCGTGAACCACAGCCACAGGATGATCTGGAAGGTGAAGCCGAGGTTTTGCCCGCCGGTCACGAAGTCGCGCAGGAATATCACCGTGGTCAGCGCGGCCACGATCTCGACCACGAACATCACGGGACTCTTGATCATCACCCTGGGATCGAGCT
>JBDTKD010000246.1:0-2519 GCA_039935515.1 Bradyrhizobium sp. | reverse complement strand
CCGTGGGGGCGGCTGCCCGCTTTGCCCGCGTTCTGGGTCGGATTGCTCTACGACAACACCAGCCTCGATGCGGCATGGGACATCGTCAAGCACTGGAATGCGCAGGAGCGCCAGGCCATGCGCGACGACGTGTCGCGCATGGGCTTCAAGACTCGGATCAGGGACCGCTATTTGTTCGAAATCGCCAGGGAATGCCTGACGCTGGCGCATTCGGGCTTGCGGCGGCGCGGCCGGGCCGATCACCTCGGCCGCGACGAAAGCCGCCATCTCGAACCGCTGGAGCGGATTCTTGATTCCGGCCGCTGCCCCGCCGAGGAAATGCTGGAGAAATTCCACGGCCCCTGGCATGGCTCGGTCGAGCCGGCCTATGAGGAATACGCGTTTTAGGACCGGTTCGGGGCCGTTCATCCGCCATACAGGTTCATGGCGATCAAATGGCGGACCGCGAAGCGCGGCGCGCAACTAGTTGAAAGCCAATGTTAATGTGGGGAGACCGCCGGCTCAGGGCGGGTTTGATGACGCTCGCCTTTGCGGCCGCCGTCACCGCCGCGCGACCAGCGCAGGCCCAGGCCAATTTCGATCGTCCGGGCAGCGACTATCAAAGCTCGCCGGTGGAGTCGGGCGATCCCGTGGATTGCGCATTGCTCTGCGAACGCGACCGGCGCTGCCGGGCCTGGAGCTTCAACTATCCGACCGATATCGCCGGCGGTCCCGCGCTATGCCGGCTGAAGAGCAGCGTGCCGCCGCGCGCCAAGGACAATTGCTGCATTTCGGGCGTGCGTGGCGCCGGCGTGGTCGAGCCGCGCAACGGCGCCATCGAAACCTCGATCGACCGGTTCGGCGGCGACTACCGCAATTTCGATCTCAAGAAGGGTGACAGCGACGAGGTCTGCAAGGTGGCGTGCGCCGCCGACAATAAATGCCGGGCCTGGACCTATGCGCGCCCCGGCTATGTCGGAAAAGACGCGCACTGCTTTCTGAAGAAGGAAATCAAGCCGCCGCGCCGCAAGGCGGGATTCATCTCCGGCGTCGTGCGGTGAACTTGGCGTGAACCGGCTGCCGGCGCGCCGCCCTCAATGCACCGTGGTGAAGAACCGCGCGAAACGGAAGCCGGACAGCCAGGTCCAGACCGGCTGGCCGCGGATGCCGAGATCCCACGATCCGACCACGGCGTCGGCGCGGCCGACCAGATCGTCCATCGGCAGCAAGCCGACGCCGCCATCGCGCACCGGAACGCGGCTGTCGGCGGAATTGTCGCGGTTGTCGCCCATCACGAACAGCCGGCCCTTCGGCACGGTCACTTCGGCGGTGTTATCGAGCCGGCCGTTGTCATGCAGCTTGAAAATCGCGTGGCTGACGCCGCCCGGCAGCGTCTCGATAAAGCGATAGGCCGGCTCGGATCCGCCATTATCGTCCTCGGCTGCGCCGATGCCATCCGGCTTCAGCGAGGCGGGGTGGTCGTTGATGAAGAGCTGACCCTGCCGCATTTGGATCCGATCGCCGGGCAGGCCGACGACGCGCTTGACCCAGGCCTGCGAGCGGTCGCCCGGCCAGCGAAACACCACGACGTCGCCGCGCTTCGGCGTTCCGCCGAACACCCGCCCGGTCTCCGGCAAGGTGATCTGGATCGGTAGCGAGGCGGCGCTGTAGCCGTAGGGATATTTCGACGCCAACAGGGCATCGCCGATCAAAAGCGTCGGCTCCATCGATCCGGACGGCACGTAAAAGGGTTCGGCGAGCGCTCCCTTGGCGAGAAACACGATCAGCACGATCGCCACGAGCTGGGCGAACTGGCCGCGCCAGGTGCTGGTCTTGGCGGCGGCGGTTTCGGTGTCTGCGCTCATCCGCCGGTTCCTCCGACCGTGATGCGCTCCATCCGCAGCGTCGGCTGGCCGACGCCGACCGGCACGCCCTGGCCGTTCTTGCCGCAGGTCCCGATGCCGGAATCGAGCGCCAGATCGTTGCCGATCATGGTGATTCGGTGCAGGTCGGTCGGTCCATTGCCGATCAGCATGGCGCCCTTCAGCGGCGCGCCGAGCTTGCCGTTCTCGATTCGGTAGGCTTCGGTGCACTGGAAGACATATTTGCCCGAGGTGATATCGACCTGACCGCCGCCGAAATTGGCGGCGTAGATGCCGTTCTTGACCGAGCCCAGAATTTCGGCGGGATCGCGGCTACCCGCCAGCATGTAGGTGTTGGTCATGCGCGGCATCGGCACATGGGCATAGCTCTGGCGGCGGCCGTTGCCGGTCGGCTTCATCTTCATCAGCCGGGCGTTCTGGCGATCCTGCATGTAGCCGACCAGGATACCGTCCTCGATCAGTACGGTGCGGTTGGTCGGCGTGCCCTCGTCGTCGATCGACAGCGAGCCGCGCCGGGCGGCAATGGTGCCGTCGTCGACCACCGTCACGCCCTTGGCCGCGACCTGCTGGCCCATCAGGCCGGCGAAGGCAGAGGTCTGCTTGCGGTTGAAATCGCCCTCGAGGCCATGGCCGACCGCCTCGTGCAACATCACGCCG
>JBDTKD010000245.1:0-4784 GCA_039935515.1 Bradyrhizobium sp. | reverse complement strand
CCCTCCCCCTTGCGGGGGAGGGCCGGGGAGGGGGTGCCACCGAGCACTGGACTCGCGAGTACCCCCAAACCCCCGACCCCTCCCCGCAAGGGGCAGGGGGGCTGGCCAATCTATCCCAGGGCATCCGGTTTGGGCGTCCGGTTCCGGCTCGCAATCGGTCCGTTTCCACCATATCTGGCATAAATGTCAGGGGGCACACGCAATTGCTTGGCCATTTCCGCCCGATATGGTATCTCGCCAGCGCCGCTTTCGACCGCCACACAGGACCGACCGCACCTCCTCCAGCAGGCTGCGGCGGTGGAGATATTCGTCCATGAGCTCTTCCAGCGCCAAGACATCCGCCGCGCCCGACAAGTTCTTTACCGCCGGGCTCACCGAGGCCGACCCCGACATCGCTGCGGCGATCCGCGGCGAGCTCGGTCGGCAGCGTCATGAGATCGAACTGATCGCGTCGGAGAACATCGTCAGCCGCGCGGTGCTGGAAGCGCAGGGTTCGGTGCTGACCAACAAATATGCCGAGGGCTATCCGGGCAACCGCTATTACGGCGGCTGCGAATGGGTCGACGTGGTGGAAACGCTGGCGATCGATCGCGCCAGGAAACTGTTCGGCGCCGGCTTCGCCAATGTGCAGCCGAATTCCGGCAGCCAGATGAATCAGGCGGTGTTTCTGGCGCTGCTGCAGCCCGGCGACACTTTCCTGGGTCTCGATCTCGCCGCCGGCGGCCATCTCACCCATGGCGCGCCGGTCAACATCTCGGGCAAATGGTTCAAGGCGCAGCATTATACCGTGCGCCGCGACGACCAGATCATCGACATGGACGAGGTTGCGCGCCGGGCCGAAGAGGTAAAACCGAAGCTGATCATTGCCGGCGGGTCGGCCTATTCGCGCGGCTGGGACTTCAAGCGCTTTCGCGAGATCGCCGATCAGGTCGGCGCCTGGCTGATGGTCGACATGGCGCATTTCGCCGGCCTCGTCGCCGGCGGCGTGCATGCCTCGCCGGTGCCGCACGCCCATGTCACCACCACCACCACCCATAAATCGCTGCGTGGCCCGCGTGGCGGCCTCATTCTTTGCAATGATGAGGCGCTGGCCAGGAGGCTCAACTCGGCCGTTTTCCCCGGCTTGCAGGGCGGGCCCCTGATGCATGTGATCGCGGCCAAGGCGGTGGCGTTCGCCGAAGCGCTGCGGCCGGACTTCAAGATCTACGCGAAGAACGTCGTCGAAAACGCCAAGGCGCTGGCGGAAAGCCTGCGCGCCAACGGCCTCAATATCGTCTCCGGCGGCACCGACAACCATCTGATGCTGGTCGATCTCAGGCCCAAGGGGCTGAAGGGCAACGTGTCGGAAAAGGCCCTGGTGCGCGCGGCCATCACCTGCAACAAGAACGGCATTCCCTTCGACCCGGAAAAGCCGTTCGTCACCTCGGGCCTGCGGCTCGGCACGCCGGCGGCAACGACCCGCGGTTTCGGGGTTGCCGAATTCAGGCAGGTCGGCGGCCTGATCGCCGAGGTGCTTAATGCCATCGCGCAGTCGCAGGACGGTCAGGCGCCGCTGGTCGAGGCGTCGGTCAAGGAACGGGTCAAGGCGCTCACCGATCGCTTCCCGATCTATCAATAAGGCTGATCTGAATGCGCTGTCCCAGCTGCAACAGTCTCGATACGCAGGTGAAGGACTCGCGTCCTACGGAAGATTCCGCGGTGATCCGGCGGCGGCGGGTTTGCATCGCCTGCAACTTCCGTTTCACCACCTTCGAGCGGGTGCAACTGCGCGAGCTCACCGTGATCAAGCGCAACGGCCGCCGGGTTCCGTTCGATCGCGACAAGCTGGTGCGCTCGCTGCAAATCTCCTTGCGCAAGCGGCCGGTCGATCCCGAGCGGGTCGAGAAGATGGTTTCGGCGATCGTGCGCGAGCTGGAAAGCGGTGGCGAGGCGGAGGTTTCGTCGGAGGCGATCGGCGAGATCGTGATGGAGCATCTGCGCCAGCTCGACGATGTCGCCTATGTCCGCTTCGCCTCGGTCTACCGCAACTTCCGCGAAGCCAAGGATTTCGAGACCGTGCTCGGCGAACTGTCCGGCGAAGAGGACACGCGGCTCGCCACGTTGCGCAAATGATCTTCCGCATTCTGGAAGACCAGTTCGCCCAGAAATCCCGGGAATTGAAGGCCGCCGACCAGCGCTTCATGCAACTCGCGCTGGCGCTCGGCCGGCGCGGGCAGGGCCGCACCTGGCCCAATCCCGCCGTCGGCGCCGTCGCGGTCAAGGACGGCGTCATCGTCGGCCGCGGCTGGACCCAGCCGGGCGGCCGCCCGCACGCCGAGCCGGAGGCGCTGCAGCGTGCCGGCAACGCCGCCCGCGGCGCCACGCTCTATGTGACGCTCGAGCCGTGCTCGCATGTCGGCAAGTCGCCGCCCTGCGCCGACGCCATCATCGCCGCCGGGGTCGCCCGCGTGGTGTCGGCGATCGAAGACCCCAATCCCGAGGTGGCAGGACGGGGCCACGCCCGGCTTCGCGCCGCCGGCATCGCGGTCGATATTGGCCCTGGCGCGGCCGAGGCCGCGCATGATCATGCCGGACATTTCAGGCGTGTCCGCGACCGGCGTCCGCATCTGATCCTCAAGCTGGCGGTATCCAGCGACGATCGGATCGGCGCTGCCGGCCGCAAGCCGGTGGCGATTTCGGGCGAAGCCGCCCGAGCCCGGGTGCACCTGCTCCGCGCGCAATGCGACGCCGTCCTGGTCGGGATCGGCACCGTGCTCGCGGACGATCCGCTGTTGACCTGCCGACTGCCGGGCATGGCGGCGCGATCGCCGATTCGGGTGGTGCTGGATCGCACGCTGCGCCTGCCCGCTACCGCGCGCCTGGTTCATTCCGCGCGCGAAACGCCGCTGTGGGTCATGACGTCGGAACCCGCCGAAGTGCCCGCGGCCATGAGGCTCGGCGCGGCCGGTGCGCAGGTGATTGGCGTCCCCGCGGCGGGCTTGCCGCAGCCGGGGCTCGATTGGCCGGCCGTGTTGCGGGAGCTGGCCGGGCGGGGCGTCACGCGGCTATTGGTGGAAGGCGGCGCGCGGGTGGCGTCGTCCCTGGTCGGGGCAGGCCTTGTCGACGAAGTCTGGCTGCTGCGCGGGCCCGATGCGATCGGAGCCGACGGCGTCGCCGCGCTGGACGTAGTGCCGCTCACGACCATCACGCGGTCGCCCGCTTTCCGCGTTCGTGCTAGCGACAGGCTGGATAGGGATACACTGACGGTTTACGAGCGCGCCTGATGTTTACCGGCATAGTCACCGATATCGGCGAGATCACGGCTCTGACGCCGACGGCGCAAGGACAGCTGCACCGGCTGCGCATCGCCTGCCGCTACGACCGTGCCAGCATCGCCGACGGCGCTTCGATCGCCTGCAGCGGCGTGTGCCTCACCGTCGTTGCCTCCGGCGTGACCGAGGGCAGGACCTGGTTCGAGGTCGATGCCGCCGCCGAAACACTCGCCATGACCACGGCAAGACAGTGGCATGTCGGCACCCGGCTCAATCTCGAACGGGCGCTGAAAATCGGCGACGAACTCGGCGGTCATATCGTCGCCGGTCATGCCGACGGCATCGCCGCCATTGTCACGCGCGACGATCTGCCCGATATGGCGCGGTTCGAGCTGCGAACCACGCGCGAACTGGCGCGCTTCATCGCCGCCAAGGGTTCGGTGACGCTCGACGGTGTGTCGCTGACGGTAAATACCGTGCACGATGTCCTGTTTTCGGTACTGATCATTCCGCATACGCTCAATGTCACGACGCTGGGCGGCTGGCGCGCCCCCGGCGGCGAGGTCAATCTCGAGGTCGACCTGATGGCGCGCTACGCCGCGCGATTGTCGGAAATGAAATAGGCGGCACCAACAAAGTGACGGAGGCGGGCTTGACCCGCGTATCCATCCTCTTAACAAGATGGATGGCCCGGATCAGGCCGCGGCAATGACGGCGGTTTTGGATGATCGAACATGGCTGACGCGCGGCGCGCACCCCTGAAAGACCAGACCGACCTGTCGGGAACGCGCGCGCTGATCGTGGAGGCGCGCTTTTATGACGATATCCAGGATGCGCTGCTGGAAGGCGTGGTGGCCGAGCTGCAAGCTGCCGGCGTCGGCCATGACGTGATCACGGTGCCCGGGGCGCTGGAAATTCCGGCGGCGATGGCAATTGCGCTCGATGCCGCCGAAACCAGCGGCAGACCCTACGACGCGGCGGTTGCGCTCGGCTGCGTCATCAGGGGCGATACCATCCATTTCGAGATTGTCTCGATGGAATCCTCCCGCGCCCTGATGGACCTCGCGGTGGCGAGAAAGGTTGCGCTCGGCAACGGCATCATCACCGTCAACACCGAGGCGCAGGCCTGGGCGCGGGCGCGCGCCAGCGAGCTCAACAAGGGCGGCGATGCCGCGCGCGCCGCGCTGGCGATGCTGCGGATCAAGCGCCGGCTGGCGCGGACCTGACCATGGCCGAACCCAGAAGCAGCCAGGACAAGAAGTCGGCAAAGGGCGCGGACAAAAAGGCCAACCGGCGCGGCGCGGCGCGGCTCGCGGCGGTGCAGGCGCTCTATCAAATGGACATCGGCGGCGCCGGCATCAACGATATCTTCGCCGAATTTGAAAGCCACTGGCTCGGCGGCGAGGTCGAGGGCGACAAATATCTGCCGGCCGAGGCGGCCTTCTTCCGCGACGTGGTGTCGGGCGTGGTGCGCGATCAGGGCAAGCTCGATCCCTTGATCGACGATGCGCTTTCGAAGGGCTGGCCGCTGAA
>JBDTKD010000244.1:0-11229 GCA_039935515.1 Bradyrhizobium sp. | reverse complement strand
ACAGGCACTGGTGTTCGGTGGTGATACGCTGACGATGACAGATATCGGGGTGGCTGCCGGGCTGATCGATCTCGGCGACCCCAAACGCGTGGTCGGTCTGCGCGCCGGCGAGGTCAAAGCCGTTCTCGAGCGTGCCAAGGAGATGATCGAAGAAAACGTCGACCGCGTGAAGGCCGACGCCGGTGACGTCACGTTGATCGCGGTTGGTGGAGGCGCGTTCCTGGTGCCCGAACGCCTGCAGGGAGTGGCCAGCGTCAAGCGGGTCGATCATGGCGGTTGCGCCAACGCCGTCGGCGCGGCCATCGCGCAGGTCAGCGGCGAAATCGACCAGATCTTCCAAGGCTCGACGCGCAGCGAGGCTATTGCGGCTGCGCGCAAGATGGCCGATGGCCGCGCCATTGAGGCAGGCGCAGGCCCCGAAACGCTGGTCATGGTCGAAGCGGAGGACACCCCGATCGCCTATCTGCCGGGAAATGCCATGCGCGTCAGGGTCAAGGTGGTCGGCGACATCAAATCGAAATCACCGGTCGACGCGATAACAGCATAGGAGAGATCGTGATGCCCGTTCGCTTTTTGATAAGCACACTCAAGCCGGGCGTTGATCCGGCCGACTACGAAGCTTGGGTGCGCGACCGCGATTACGCCCTGGTACGCAGCCTGCCAAATTATGTCAGCTACAAGGTGCATCGCATCCGGCCGCCGATCCAGGGCGCTCCGGACTCGGGCTGGCAATATATCGAGCGGATCGAGGTCAAGAGTCTCGACCAGCACGACAAGGACCTTGCTTCTCCAGCCGGAGCGCAACTGCGCGAGGAACTCTACGGCAAGTTTCTCGATCGCGCCAAGAACATCTATTTCGTCAGCGACGAGATCGAATAGGCCGATCGACGTCAGCAAGCCCCATTGCCCAGGATGTAGTTCGAAAGGGATCCGAAATGTCGATTGATCTACTGATTCTCGGTAATGCGCCGATTGAACGCATGCTTGAGCGGGTCAAGCTCGCCGAGGACAACGGCTACGATACGGTCTGGCTCGCCGACGAGAGATTCTACCGCGAGGTCTATTCCTGCCTGACGTATTTCGCCCAGCACACGTCGCGGGTGAAACTCGGGCCCTGCGTCACGGATCCGTATGCGCGGCATCCAGCGCTGACCGCCATGGCCATCGCCACCCTCGACGAGATATCGAACCAGCGCGCCATTCTCGGCATCGGCGCGGGAATCTCCGGGTTCGCCGAACTTGGCATCGACCGCAAAAAGCCCGCGCGGGCGATCCGCGAAGCCATCGAACTGATCCGCATGCTGCTGCGCGGAGAAATGGTCACCTACAAGGGCGAGGTCATCCAGTTCAGCGAAGGCAAGCTCAGCTTCGCGCCGGTCCGCTCCGAAATCCCCATCTACGTCGCCAGCAATGGACCAATCGGACAAAAAACCGCCGGCGCCGTGGCCGATGGTGCGATCATGGAAGCCTGCGGCAACGTGCAGGAGGTGAAGGCGTTTCGCGCGGTGCTGGATGCCGGCGCCAAGCAGGCTGGTCGGGATCCCAAGGCGGTCCGGCTGATCGCCCGGTTGAACACCTGCATCGCGGCGGACGGCAAGTCAGCGCGCGACGCGTTGCGGCCCACCGTGGCCCGTCTGCTGGGCGCCGCCAGGCTGAAGTTTCTGACCGCGGAAGAGCAGGGCCTGGCCTTGCCGTCGGACCTGGTCGCCTCGGTCGCGGGCGCGGCGTACGCGTCGGGTTTCGCCCCATACCTGCCGCTGCTTCCGCACGTCACCGACCGCCACGTGACGTCCTTTACGCTGGCGGGCAACGTCGCCGAAGTGACGGCGCAGGTAATTGAACTACGTCGTGCCGGAGTCGATGACGTTACCGTCATGCCGTTTGCCGCCGAGAGTAGCACCATCGAGGACACCATCACTAAGTTCGGTTTCGAGGTGTGGCCCGCGGTCCAGGCGGCCGAGAAGGCGCGCGCATGAGCTTCGATCTGCACAGACCAGCGAGCATTTCCGAGGCCGTCGTTCTGGCAACGCGGCTTGCACCGGCTGCGCGGTACATCGCCGGCGGCACCGATCTCATCATCCAGATCAACCGCAAAAAGGTGTTTCCGGATCATCTGATCGATCTCGGGCAGTTGCCCGGCCTTGTGGGCGTTGCGGAGACCGCCGACGGCTATTCGCTCGGCGCGCTGACCAACTACCGCTCGATCGAACTGCATCCGGCTTTCCAAGGCAATTTGTCCGGCCTGATTGAGGCGGCGCGGGTGGTCGGTGGTCATCAGGTGCGCAACGTCGCGACCGTCGGCGGCAACATCGTCAATGCCTCTCCGGCCGCCGACTTCGTGCCGGCATTGCTGGTGCTAGACGCCGACCTTGACATCGCCGGTCCGGTGGGAAACCGCACCATGGCCTTGCGTGAGTTCGTCCTCGGCCCCGGAAAGACGGCGCTTGGGCCCGCGGAGATCGTCACCTCGATTCGTTTTGCGCGGCTGCCCGACCGATCTGCAACCGCGTTTCTCAAGGAGGGCCGCCGCAAGGCGATGGAGATTTCCGTGGTCTGCGTTGCCGCGTGCCTGACGCTCGACGAGAGCGGCTCCAGGTGCCTGTCGGCGCGGCTGGCGGTCGGCGCGGCTGCCCCGAAGGCGATTCGGCCGCAGCATGCAGAAGCGTATCTCATCCACCAGCCGCCCGGGCGCGCCAGTTTTGCCGAGGCCGGAAGACTGGCGGCGGAAACAGCCGCGCCGATCTCCGACGTGCGCGCCTCGGCAGAGCATCGTCGTCACCTGGTGGCCGTCATGGTCGAGCGCGCGCTGACTTTGTGTCACCGGCGGATCGCGGAGGAGAGCAGATGAGCCGAACCAATCTCGACATCCTCATCAACGGCGAGCGCCATCAAATCCTGATCGAGCCGCACTGGACCTTGCTGCACGTGCTGCGCAACGTCATCGGCATGATGGGTACCAAGGAAAACTGCCTGGAAGCGGAATGCGGTGTCTGCACCGTGCTGCTCGACGGCAAGTCGGTGAATTCCTGCATCCTCCTGGCGGCCCAGGCCGCGGGGCGCTCGGTGACGACCATCGAGGGCATCGGAAATCCGGAGCATCTGCATCCGCTGCAGGCCGCGTTCATCGAATGCGGCGCCGTTCAGTGCGGATACTGCATTCCCGGCATGATCCTGACGGCGAAATCCTTTCTCGACGAAAATCCGGGACGGCGGCCGAGCCGCGACGAAATTCGCGAGGCGATCGCGGGCACCTTGTGCCGGTGCACCGGCTATCGCAAGATCGTGGACGCGGTGGCGCTCGCTGCCGAGCGCATGTCGGTCGAAGGAGCGATCCCATGAACGCACCAACACATCGTGTCGCCGGCCAGCGCCTGCCCCGCCTGGATGGCATCGGCAAGGTCACCGGAAAGCACGTCTACGCTGCGGACTTCACGCTGCCCGGCATGCTGTTCGGAAAGGTGCTGCGCAGCCACCGGCCGCACGCCCTGATCCGCAAGCTCGATGTCTCCCGCGCGGCCGCGGTCCCGGGCGTGCGCGGCATCATCACCGCCGCCGATATACCGGCGGTACGTTTCGGGCAGGCGGTGCGCGACACCAGCGTATTTGCGCTGGACCGCGTCCTGTTCGCCGGGCATCCGGTCGCCGCCGTTGCCGCGACCTCGCTGGAAATCGCCGAGCAGGCGATCGCTGCGATCAACGTTGAGTTCGAAGACTTGCCGACGTTATTCGATCCGGAAGCCGCGCTGGACAGCAACATCCGGATTCATCCGGATTGGGAGACCTACAAGGCTTTGCCCATCATCGCGCGGAGCGGTAATGTCTCGGGTCGCGCGCGCATCCACGCTGGCGACGTCAATCAGGTCTTTGCTTCCGCTTATCGTGTCTATGAGCATCGCTTTACCACGCCTCTGGTGCACCCGGGTTATACCGAGCCGCGAACCGCCGTCGCCGACTGGGACGCCAACAGCAACGTGACGGTGTGGAGCAACACGCAACTGCCGTTCGACACCCAGAACACCCTTGCCGAGATTCTCGACATGCCGGCTGCTCGGATCCGGGTGATCGTACCGGGGATCGGCGGTGGCTTCGGCGGTAAGCTGCGGATCGGCGTCGAACACTTCGCCGCGCTGCTGGCCCGCAAGACGGCCCGCCCGGTCAAGGTGATGACGACCAGCGAGGAAGAACTGACATCAGCGTATCCGCGTCAGGCCACCGTCGTCACGCTGAAGACCGCGGTCGATCGCGATGGACATCTCCTGGCGAGGGAAGGCAGGATCGTTGTCGACTGCGGCGCCTTTGCCGGCTCGGGCCCCGGCACCGCCGCCATCTCGCTACAGATCATGGCCGGTCCCTACAAGACTCCGGCGCTCGCCCTCGAAGGTATCGCCGCCTATACCAACAAGGTGCCGTCGGGTTCGTTTCGGGCTCCGGCAGGGCCGATGGCGAACTTCGCCGTCGAAAGCCAGATGGACATGATCGCCAAGGATCTCGGCATCGATCCGCTTGAAATTCGCTTGCGCAACATTGTGAAGGAAGGCGATCTCGGTCCGTCGGGTGAAGTCCACAAGTCGGTCAGTATCGAGGAATGCCTTCGCCGGGCGGCAGCCGCCATCGGGTGGGAGAATCGCAGCCCGGAGCCGGGCCGCGGTAAGGGCATCGCCTGCAGCTGGTGGATGACCACCGGTGGTTCGTCCGGCGTCTACGTCAAGATCAACCCGGACGGAACGGCCACGCTGGTGAGCGGAGCGGTTGAAATCGGCAGCGGCGCCATCACCGGCGCCGCTCAGGTGCTGGCGGAGGAGTTGTCGCTCGACCTCGCAGATATCAACGTTGCCGGCGTGGATACGCAGACCGCGCCGTTTGATTACGGCGCGCAGGGCAGTCGAACCGCGTTCTCGGTCGGCAACGCCTGCATCGCCGCGGCCCGTGATCTGCGCCGGCAAATGTTCAACCTGGCCGCCGGACAACTGGGCGCCGAGGTCGACGCCATGGCGTTGCGCGACAAGCACGTTGTGGCCGGCGAAAAGTCCATTTCGATTGCGGAACTCGCCCGGATCTCCCGTCTGACCGGCGGAGGTTTGATCGCCCACGGTACGGCCATTTCGCCGTCGCCCGCCTACGATCCCACCCGCCTGCAGAACCACCCACTGCCGGCGTGGAATACGCCGAGCTATCATGCCCATGCCGTCGACCTGTCGGTCGATCCGGAAACCGGGAGCGTGAGCATCAATCGCTACGTTGTCGCCCAGGATGTGGGATTTGCCATCAATCCAACCTATATCGAGGGACAGATCGAGGGCGGCGTGGCGCAGGGAATCGGCCAGGCGCTGTCAGAAGAGATCGTCTACGGCGAAGGAACGGTCATGAACGCCAATCTGACCGACTACAAGATGCCGACGGCGCAGGATATGCCGGATGTCGAATGCATTCTCGTCGAATGCGCCTCCGCGGCGGGCCCTTATGGCGCTAAGGGCGTCGGCGAGCCGCCTTGCATCCAGCCGCCGGCGGCGATCAACAATGCCATCGCGGCGGCCACCGGTTTCTGGCTGAATTCGCTGCCGATGACCGCCGAAAAGATCGTGAAGCAGCGCAGAGTAGGGCAGGGATGATCCGGGTCGAAGTCCACATGCACGGCAACCTCCGGCGATTTCTGCCGGACGGCGTTTCGTGCGTGGAGCTCGATTTGCCGGACGGCACCCGTGTCTGCGACGTCATCGAGCGATTGAGGGCGGTAGACGAGATTTGGCTGGCATCGATCGGCGAAGACGTCGTATCAGTGTCGGCGCAATTGAGCGACAGGGCTTCGCTCAATCTGTTTCCGATCCTCGAAGGTGGCTGAACCCCCGTGGTTTTCTGACAGGACTGCTGCATGGTTCGCCGAATGATGCTGACCGCGCTGGAGGGGATTCCCTCGGTCATGCCGGGCGACGATCTGGCCGTCCTGGTGGTCGAAGCCTGCTTGCGATCGGATCTGGCGCTCGAGGATGGGGACGTCATCGTGCTGGCGCAAAAGATCGTGTCCAAGACCGAAGGGCGTTCCGTCAATCTGCGCGATGTTGTTCCCTCACGGAGAGCTCTGGAACTGGCCGGGGCGGCGCAGAAAGACGCGCGGGTCGTTGAATTGATTCTGCGGGAGTCGACCTCCGTGCTTCGCTGCCGGCCCGGCGTGATCATTGTCGAACATCGTTCCGGCCTGGTAATGGCGAATGCGGGCATCGACGCCTCGAATGTCGACGGAATGGATGGCGACGACCGCGTGCTCTTGCTGCCAGAAGACGCAGACCGCAGCGCCTTGGTCTTGCGTGACACCTTCAGAAGCCGTCTCGGCCGGGACATCGGCATTGTGATCAATGACAGTTTTGGACGGGCCTGGCGCAACGGCACGGTCGGCACTGCGATCGGTGTGGCGGGGCCGCCCGGACTATGGGATATGCGCGGTCTTCCGGACCGCAACGGTCGTGTGCTGAGGGCGACCGAAGTCGGCATCGCCGACGAACTGGCCGCCGCGGCCTCGTTGCTAATGGGCCAGGGGAGCGAAGGTCTGCCCGCTGTCCACGTGCGCGGTTTCCCGCTTGCGTTTCGGCCAGGCAGCGTCAGAGAGTTGATCCGGAACCGGGATATTGACCTGTTCCGCTAGTAGGGAAAAGCAATGATCGTTGCGTTGGCGGGCGGAGTCGGGGGGGCCAAACTCGCGCGCGGATTGGCCCAGATCGCTGGCGCCGATCTGTCAGTGATCGTCAACACCGGAGATGACTTCGATCATTTCGACCTACGAATCTGTCCGGATGTGGACACCGTCACTTACACGCTGGCCGGAAAGGCCAATCCCGTTACGGGGTGGGGACTGGAGGGAGAGACCTGGAGTTTCATGGCCCAGACTAAGGCGCTTGGGGGTGAAGACTGGTTCCAGCTTGGCGATCGCGACCTTGCGACCCACGTGCTGCGCAGTCAGTGGCTGCGCCGGGGCGAATCCCTTACGCAGGTGACCGGGAAGATCGCGGCAGCGCTAGGCGTGAAAGCCGCGGTGCTTCCGATGTCGGACGCCCCAGTCCGCACCCGCGTGCAAACCGCGTCCGGTGTCCTGGACTTTCAGGATTATTTCGTCCGGTTGAAGTGCGACGTTCCCATTACTGGGCTGCGCTTCGACGGTGCGGCGGATGCTGAGCCGACAGAGGCAGTCGAACATGCGCTCGATGCCGCCGAACTGGTCATCTTCTGTCCGTCCAATCCCTTCGTCAGCATCGATCCAATTCTGGCCATAACCGGCATTCATCGTCGGCTGAAAGCGACGCGCGTTGCGCGCGTTGCCGTCTCGCCGATCATCGGGGGCAAGGCTGTCAAGGGCCCCGCCGCCAAGATGATGGCGGAGCTTGGCTATCACGTGTCCAGTCTCGCCGTCGCCGAGAAATATTGCGGACTGATCGACGGCATCGTAATCGATATGGCCGATGCTGATCTGGCCGAGGATATCAGGGCACTCGGTATGGCCGTCAAAACGACACAGACCCTTATGTTAAATGCCGCGGATAGCGCCAGGCTGGCCGCTGAAACCGTGGAGTTCGCGCGCGAGCTCCGCTGCGGGTAAATCGATGCAGCCGTTGATACTAATTCCCTGCAAGTCATTTGCTACTGGAAAGAGCCGGCTCTCCTCAGTCCTGTCGCCGGATCGCCGCGGCCGGCTCTGCCGCTGCTTTCTCGTGAACACGGTCTATCTCGCCGCCGGCCTCGTGGCGAGAGGACAAATCCATGTCGTGAGTTCGGATGGCGAAGTTGCCGCCCTGGCGTCCGAGCTTGGAGTCGGTTGCGAAGGCGAAGGTGACATCGACCTGAATTCTGCCTTGACCTGCTCGGTCGCCATGATTTTGGCGCGCGAGCCGGAAAACTCATCGCGCGACGTCCTTATCTTGCCGATCGATCTGACCAGGAGCACCGCGGCTGCGATCACGGTCGTCATCGCGGCGCAGGCTGATGCGGTAGTCGTGCCGGATCGATCGGAGCAGGGGACAAACCTGCTGCGGTTGCGAGGAGATGCTGCACTTAAATTCAGGTTCCAATACGGCGATGACAGCTTTTCAAAGCATCGGACCGAAGCTGATAGCCTCGGATTAAAGACAGAGATTTTAAGAGATCCCTTGCTGTGCTTTGACGTCGATACCGCCGATGATTACGCTGTGTGGTTGGAAGATTTAGCAGATCCACAGAGATACTGTTCGCGCGAAGGGAGGCAAAAGCCCCCGTTTTGATGGTTGTGAGCCTGATCCCCGTTGGCAGGGCTCAGGTCCGGGTTGGGTCATCAACGGATCTCTGGCCGTTCAAACGACGTCCGCTTCTGCCCCGAACAACGGGAGTCACGGATTCTCGGATTTTTTATTTCGCGGGCCTCGTATCGAAACCCGGGCGCTCAGCTCGTTTTCATTTCTGAGGCTGCTGCAGCTTTCGGGTGCTTCGCGAGACTCGGATCATCCCGTATGGCCACGCGCTTCACCTTCTTCACGTCCGATGCCGCGTGTTTGGAGCCGCGGTTGTGCGCGGCGTATTCCTGGCCGTCCACCGGTGCGACGTGCGGCGGGTCCCTGCCGAGATATGGGCGGCCGATTCCGAACTCCTTCCCGTGCACATCAACCCACTTCCAGAGTTTTTCAGAGGAAGACCATCGCTGGTCGCGCGTTTCGCCCTGGACACTCACGATATCGGCCGCCAGCCCATGCCCATAGCCACCGCGGAAGCTCCCGCCATGATACGACCTGTTGCTCGCCGCCTTGAGGCCGCTTGCGATCGACTGGCGGTAGTCATCGCGGAACCCGCTGGTGATCCCGGGCGAAAGGCCCGCCGCCTCCGCCGCGTGAAGGATGTGAAACAGTTTTAGCTTGAAGCTCCGATCCATGCCTCCGATCACGTAATCCATCATCGGCATGCCGGCTCGTTCCGCCGCCTTCGGATCCTTCCACCCAAAATCTTCATCGACGAGCTTGGTGAAGCTTCTGGCGACGGTCACCATCTTGCCCTTCCGCTTGACCGTGACGTTCCTCCGTTCAAGCTCCTTGATGGAGTCCTCCTTGGGCGTCCGTTGATAAAGCGCCCACAAATATCGATCGACGCAGATGTCCACGACCAGGCACTCGTCAACGATCTCGATGGAGCTCGCGGCTTCGGTGGAGCTCACGGCGGTGCCGGCGTCGCGAGGTTCGAGATCCGACGGATTCGCCATTGCGATTTGCACAGGCGCTGGTTCGGTTGGCGGCACATCCGGCGAATTGGTCGAGGCCGTTTCGACAACCGACTCCGGTTTGTGCCGAGTGATTGATGCGTTGGCAATTGCTCCCGCAAGCGATAGCTCGGCCATCGCTACATCGGTTTGACCGAGATCGTCGTTGAGCATCGAGCTTGGCTGCGGTGCCCCGGCGAGTTCCTGCAGGGTGGAGAGAGACGGAGCGCTGATGTCCTTGCGTGGCGCCGCGCCGGTGTTCTGAATTCCTGCAGGCGCGAAGGCAGCGAGCACGCCGACAACGCCGGTCGCGAAAATAACCGATCGCAACAATGGTGCCGGCACTGGTGAAAGTCGCCGCGGATTCATCATCCCAGCCTCCAACGGCTGCATCGGAACCGGATTGCACAGCCAAGCATGCGGACGCTGCAGATTGTTCGGGATAGGGCGATAGCCGCGCAATGGCGCAAACGAGCAGGTTCTTTGCTTTTCCCGGAAGTGTTGCCTGTGTGCAACGGCAGGCCGCAGGCCTGCCAACGCCCGCTCGATGGCTTACGATCATCATAAAGGGTGAGCACACCCATGCGAGCCACCCTTCCTCCTGAGCAGGCTGTCGTATATGAGAGAATTGCTGCCGGAACGTGCCGATAGCCCCAGGAGCGAGTTGGCGTGGATGGTGTGGCGGCCGTTAGTTATTCCAAAACCGCGATCTGACACTTGATCGACGCAAGCGCGGAGAGGCATCTCGACCGGGGATAGATGGTGAATCGATTTATGACGGCGCAATCCACCGTGGCAATGCGGCGCTGGGGACCTCCTGCCATTGCGACGCTCGCGGCGATGGCCGCACTGACGGCGCTGAACGCCGACGCCGCGGCGAGACAGACGCGCCCCGCGGCCCCCACCGAGGCGACGGCGCCGCGCGATGCCGGCGAGCCGATCATGGCGATCGTATCGATCAAGACCCAGCAGGTCACTTTCTACGACGCCGACGGCTGGATCCTGCGCGCGCCGGTATCGACCGGCACCACGGGACGCGAGACGCCAGCCGGCGTCTTCGCCGTCATCGAGAAGGATAAGGATCACCACTCCACCATGTATGACGATGCCTGGATGCCGAATATGCAGCGCATCACCTGGAACGGCATCGCGCTGCACGGCGGGCCGCTGCCCGGATATGCGGCCTCGCACGGCTGCGTGCGGATGCCCTACGGATTTGCGGAGAAGCTGTTCGACAAGACGTGGATCGGGATGCGGGTGATCATTTCGCCGAACGACGCGGCCCCGGTCGAATTCTCCCATCCGGCGCTGTTCGTGCCGAACGCGGAGGCCGTTGCGGCTGCTCCAGCGCGAGCCGAAAAGCTCTCCCGCGAGGCCGCGGAGGCCGCCAAGACGGCCGACGAGGCGAAGAAAGCCGGCGTGACAATGGCGCGCGAGGCAGCATTGCTCACGGCGTCGCTGCGCAAATTGGAATCGCTCAAGACCCGCGCCGACTCCGAGATCGCGTTCGCCGACAAGGCGCTCGCCGCCGCAAAGACAGACCAAGCCATAGCCCGGGTCGAGGATCTTAAGCAAAAGGCCGCCGTCAAGGCAGCGGACCTGGGGATCCAGTTCGAGACCGCCAAGGCGGACGCGAAATCGAAGCTCGACGCAGCCGCCGCCGCAAAGGAAGCGGCCAAGGCGGCCCAAACAAGGAAGGCCAACGCCGCAAAGGCGGCGAGCGAGGCAAAGCTCGCGCTTGAGCCGGTCTCGGTCTACATCAGCCGCGCGACGCAGAAGCTTTACGTGCGGCGCAACACACATAGGCCGGCGCCGGACGGCGGTGGCGAGGTGTTCGAGGCGACCATCGAGGTTCCGGTCACAATCCGCAATCCCGACAAGCCAATCGGCACGCATGTGTTCACGGCGATGGCGCGCAACGACGCGAGCCTGCGCTGGACCGCGGTCACGATCGACAACGGGGACGATGCCAAGGACGCGCTCGACCGCATCACCATCCCGCAGGACGTGCTCGATCGCATCGC
>JBDTKD010000243.1:0-7785 GCA_039935515.1 Bradyrhizobium sp. | reverse complement strand
ATTCTGTGATTTGTGCACTTCTGCTCGATCGTGGTAGCGCCATCATTTTGCTCCCTGCAAAAATCCAAACGGCCTACCAACCGGTTTTATGGCTGGTCTGGTGAATCGTCGACGCTAGGAGGGTAGTGACCTGCAAAGCTGTAGCCCCCAATTGAACAAGCGGGTATTCTGGCTGTGCCAACAGAGATAGTGAAGGCGGAACGTGACCACGATCGTACATCCAGCGTCAGATGATCCTGTTCGGGACGAGCGCTTTCGGCTAGGAATTGAAGGATCTGGCGTCGGTATCTGGGATCTTGATATTCTTACGCATGGATTGCTTTGGTCCAATACCACCAGGATACTCTTTGGCGTCCCTAAAGACCTACCCCTCACCTACGACCTGTTCCTCTCACTGCTTGAGCCGCAAGACCGCGCACGCACGGATCAAGCCGTCAGCCGTTCGGTCGAAACCGGTTGTACTTTTGACCTGCAATATCGTGTCGACCGCGGGTCACAATCGTACCAATGGGTACGCGCACTTGGTAGCGTCGTACGGGATGAAAAAGGAGCGCCGCGTCACATCAGCGGGCTCGTTATCGATATCGAGGAGCAGAAGCAGGTCGAAGAACCACTCAGGATCAGGGAAAGTCACCTTCGCTCGATTTTGGAGACGATCCCCGACGCGATGATCGTGATCGACGGAAACGGTATCATCCAGCTCTTCAGCAGAGCAGCGGAACGGCAGTTTGGCCACTCCGAACAGGAAGCTGTCGGCAAGAATGTCAGCATGCTGATGCCAAACCCCGATCGGGACCGTCATGATGGTTATCTGGCTCGCTATGCGTCGACGGGGGAACGACATATTATCGGCATCGGGAGAATTGTAACTGGTCAACGCAAAGACGGAACGACGTTTCCGATGCACCTTTCGATCGGCGAAATGCAATCGGGCGGCAAACCATACTTTACCGGCTTCGTCCGCGATCTGACCGAACACCAGCAGACGCAAGCACGACTCCAGGAATTGCAATCCGAGCTCGTTCACATGTCTCGCCTCAGCGCCATGGGAGAGATGGCATCCGCCCTCGCCCACGAGCTCAACCAGCCCCTTGCCGCCATAAGCAACTACATGAAAGGATCACGCCGACTTCTGGCTGCCAGTTCAGACCCCAATAGATCGAAGATTGAAGGCGCCCTGGATCGCGCTGCTGAGCAGGCGATTCGCGCCGGTCAAATCATTCGGCGTCTTCGCGATTTCGTTGCGCGCGGGGAGTCCGAGAAACGTGTCGAGAGCCTTTCAAAGTTGATCGAAGAGGCCGGCGCCCTCGGGCTTTCCGGCGCCCGCGAGCAGGGCGTCCAGCTTCGCTTTAATCTCAATCCGGCGCACGATTCCGTGCTGGTGGATCGCGTCCAGATCCAGCAAGTTCTGGTTAATCTGTTTCGCAATGCACTCGAGGCCATGGCACACTCGCCGCAACGTGAGCTTATTGCTTCGAATGCCAGGGTTGCCGATGATATGATTGAAGTCGCGATATTTGATACGGGCCCCGGAATTCCGGATGATGTCATGTCCAACCTTTTCCAGACTTTCTATACGACAAAGGAGACTGGCATGGGAGTGGGGCTGTCCATAAGTCGCTCGATTGTCGAAGCACATGGCGGCCGGATGTGGGCCGAAGCCAATCGTTCGGGCGGCGCGACCTTTCGCTTCACGTTGCCAGCTTCATCAATTGAGAGTGTGACGAATGGGACATAAGGGAAAAGTCTATGTCATCGACGACGATGACGCGATGCGCGACTCGCTCGACTTCCTGCTCGGTTCGGCCGATTTCCACGTCACGCTCTTTGAATCTGCGCTTAATTTTCTCGACGCCCTCCCCACCATTGGCTTTGGATGCGTGGTGTCGGATGTGCGGATGCCCGATATTGATGGCCTTGAACTTCTGAAACGTCTCAAGGCAGGCGGCAGCCTGTTTCCCGTCGTTATCATGACCGGGCACGGCGATGTTCCACTTGCTGTCGAGGCGATGAAGCTGGGCGCCATGGATTTCCTGGAGAAACCCTTCGAAGATGACCGGTTGATCGGAATGATCGAGGCAGCGCTGAAGCAGGCAGAACCAGGCATCAAGATCGAAGCAGTCACGATCGAGATACAGTCGCGGATAGCAAGCCTCAGTCCTCGCGAGCGCCAGGTCATGGACGGCCTCATCGCGGGACTCTCAAACAAGCTGATTGCGCGAGAGTACGACATCAGCCCGCGCACGATCGAGGTTTACCGGGCCAACGTGATGACCAAGATGCAGGCAGCCAGCCTCTCGGAACTCGTGCGGCTGGCGTTGCGCGGGGGCGTATTCAAAGATTGAGCCAGGTCAAGGCGCCCCCCACCAAAAAGCGCTTCGTATAGTGCATGATTCAACCAAATCGACCATACGTGCGAAGGGTCTCGTGATGTCCTCGTCACCCGTAAAAGCCGTCGTATACGTGGTCGATGATGACCAGGGTGTCCTCGGCTCGCTGCGATTCCTTCTCGAAACGGATGGATTCGACGTCCAAACGTTCAGGAGCGGGGCGGCGTTGCTGAATGCGGTCGCTTCAAATAGCGCAGACTGCTTTGTGATCGACTACAAGATGCCTAACATGAACGGTATCGATCTCGTCAACCGATTGCGTAAACGCGACATCGCCGCACCAATTATTCTCATTACGGGCTATCCCGATGACAGTATACCGGCGAAGGCCGCTGTTGCTGGAGTGCACCACGTCCTGTTGAAGCCTCATCTCGAGGAGAGCCTTGTTTCCCGTATTCGGGGAGCTATTCAGGAAGCCGGCCCGGTCGCCAGCCGCTGAATGCCCGCGACGACCTCCGGTAAACTACTTATGTACATCCCCTTAAGATATCGAGCGAAATATCCAGCCTCGATTGTTCCGCGCAACGTTAGCCATCCGCCGCACAGGAGATGGCAAATGCATACCCAATCACTCATCCCATCGGTTATTGGCACCAAAATCAGCCCGGTCATCTGCCCGACAGCCGATCAATTCGGCCTGCTCACGGGTCATGCCGGGCTCGTTGCCACGGAGTTCTCCTACAGGAAGGATGAAGAAATCTACGGAGAGGACGAGCCGGCGGAGTACGTCTATCAGGTCATCCAGGGGGCCGTTCGAACCTACAAACTGCTTTCCGATGGACGGCGTCAGATTGGAGCATTTCATCTGCCGAACGACGTCTTCGGACTGGAATCGGGAATTAGCCACCGGCTGGCGGCGGAAGCCATTGTCGATACTACCGTGCGCTTGGTGAAACGCCGCAGTCTCGAGCAGGCGGCGGGGACCGACGTCAAGGTTGCGCAAAAGCTTTGGACCATGACCGCCAGCGATCTTCGGCATGCGGAAGATCATATGCTGCTTCTCGGGCGCAAGAGCGCCATGGAGCGAGTGGCAAACTTCCTTCTTGAGATGGACCGTCGCCTTGCCGTCACAGGCATGATGGCGCTGCCGATGTGCCGTCGGGATATTGGCGACTATCTGGGTCTGACGCTGGAGACCGTATCAAGGGCCCTTTCGCAACTTCACAGCGAAGGCGTGCTCGGATTTTCTGGTGCCCGTCAGATCGTATTGCGCAATCGTCAGCGACTCCGCACCATGGACGCATGATTCAATGCGCCCCGCTGGCGCGCCGTACCCGCTGGCCGAAACTGCAGGATGATATGATGTCGGCAGGGCTGCCGCTTCGCGCGACCGCAGACGTGCCATCCCCAGCGGCAGCGATCGCTGGGGTCGATATGGTGAACGCCTATCCTGCCGGTGCAGCCAGGGTCCAACCCAGTGAAATCGACGGCCCTACCCGCGATCTGCGATTGGATGCCTGCCGCGGCCTGGCACTCTGGTTCATGTTTGTTGATCACATACCTCACAACATCGTCAGCTGGCTGACGCTTCGCAACTATGGGTTCAGCGATGCTACGGAGGTGTTTGTCTTCGTTTCCGGCTACACCTGCATGGTCGCTTATGGCGATGTGTTGAGGCGACGAGGCTGGCTTGCCGCGATGGTTCACGCGGTCCGCCGGGGCTGCCAGATCTATATTGCGTTCCTCGTATTACTGGTCGCCTATCTCGTGCTTGTGGAAGCGTTGGGTGGCGGCGCTTACCTCGATGCGACAAATACGGCGGTGTTTTTCGAACATCCCGCGACGGCTATCGTTCGCGCCAGCATGATGCAGTACACACCGGTTAACACCGACGTGCTGCCTATATTTGTGCTTTTCCACCTGACTTTTCCGATCCTGTTATGGTTGTTTGCGCGCAATACCGGCATCGCCTTGACGTTGTCGGCCCTGCTCTATCTGTCCGTGCAGATTTTTGGCTTCAACCTGCCGGCGTGGCCGCGCGGCGAATGGTTCTTCAATCCCCTGGCCTGGCAGATGCTCTTTGTGTTCGGCATGTGGGCTGCAAGGACGGATTCGGCGAAATTGTGGACATGGGCACGATCCCGCGCCGCGCTGATTCTTTCAATTTTGTATCTGCTGTTCAGCCTGATCGTCGCATTGAGTTGGCAAATAAACGCGCTCGATGGATTGTTGCCGGGGATCCTGTCAAGGCTGATTTATCCGATCGACAAAAGCCACCTTGATCCCCTTAGGTTTCTGCATTTCCTGTCACTGGCTGTGGTAGCCATCCATCTTACCCCGCGAGACCGTCGCGCGTGGTCTTCCCCATGGACGACGGGCATCGTACGTTGCGGCGAAAATTCCCTGGCGATCTTTTGCCTGAGCGTTCTCCTCTCGTTGCTGGCCAGCGCCACCCTGGACGCGACGGGAAGTGCGATTCCCATGCAGATTGCGGTCAGCCTGTCAGGAATCGCTGTCATGATCGCCGCAGCAACGCTGCTGACATTCGCTTCCAGGCTGGGCGGACACGGATCGAGGCTCTTTTAGCCACGCGAAACACTGCGAAGCCTCGGTTAACGTGTGGCCCGGTTGGTTGCATTTGGCTTCAGCTCATGCCCTGCTGCTGCACGCTGCACACGTGCAAGTCGAAAGGAAGCGCCGATGACGACGCAGCTGGCGGCCTTGATGGAGAAGATGCGAACCGTCGAGGCGGAAATAGAGGGCGAGCTGGCGAGACCGCGGGAGGAATTCCGTTTTCGCCTTGACAATCGTCGAATCGTTTTCGAAGAAGAGGCGCTGCGTCTTCATCGTGCGATCAAGACCAGGGCATCCCGCTATTTATTGCTGGCAAACCCACTTGTTGTGCTGACGGCTCCCGTCATTTATTCGCTGTTGATCCCGATCGCACTCCTTGATCTATTCGTCATCATCTATCAGGCAATCTGCTTTCCAATCTACAAGATACCGCATGTTCGGCGTCGGGATTACCTCATCTTCGACCGTCATCATCTCGCTTATCTCAATATCATCGAGAAGATAAACTGCGCTTATTGCTCCTACGCCAACGGCACGATCTCATTTGCGCGAGAGGTGGCAGCACGCGCGGAAGTCTACTGGTGCCCGATCAAGCACGCACGCCGGATCCTGGGACCACATCCACACTATCAGGGATTTGCCAATTTCGGCGACGCCGAAGGCTATCGCAAGCAGCTGGACTTGATGAAGGACGGCGTAAGAATTGACGGACCATGACGAGCGCCGGTCGCGCTTAAGCCATATATTGCCCACCATTGATCGACAGCGTCGAACCGGTGATGAAGCCGGCTTCGTCGGCCGCAAGGAACAGCACGGCGCGCGCGATGTCCTGGGGATCGCCGAGGCGGCCAACCGGGATGAGCGGCAGAATGCTCTTTGCCATCACATCGGGGGGAACGGCGTCCAGCATCTCGGTGTGGATATAGCCCGGACAAATGGCATTCACAGTGATACCGGCACGTGCCGATTCGAGCGCCAGCGCGCGGGTGAAGCCGAGATCCCCTGCCTTGGCGGCTGCGTAGTTGGTTTGGCCGAACTGCCCTTTTTGGCCGTTGATCGAGGATATGTTGATGATGCGGCCGAACTTGCGCGCCCGCATGCCTTCGATCACCGGGCGGCACATGTTGAACAGCGCGTTGAGGTCGGTGGCAATCACCGCGTCCCATTGCTCCCTGGTCATCTTGTGCAGGGCGCTATCGCGGACGATCCCGGCATTGTTGACCAGGACATCGATCGGTCCGACGGCAGTCTCAACTTCGCGGACGCCCGCGGTACAGGCTTCGAAGTCGCCGGCATCCCAGCGGTACACGTTGGCGCCCGTTTTGGCTCGGAAGGCCTTTGCGGCGACATCATTGCCAGCGTAGGTCGCGGCCACGGCATAGCCGGCTTTGAGAAGCGCCTCGGAGATGGCGGCGCCAATGCCGCGTGTTCCACCCGAGACCAGTGCCACCCGTCGCATTTCTATAACCTTCGATCAACCCGTGCAGGATGCACAAGAGACACTGGATCAATAGCGGCCGGGAGATCGCAGCAGGTTGAGGTGGATCAAATCGCGCATGCGCGTTTGCTCTCTACTGGTGGACGGACCACAGGCGGCGGATGCCCCTTCAGATAGCGCGGAGACCTATCATGCTGAAAAACCTTCTTGTCCACATCCCCTCCGAACGGGAGATCAGACCCATTATCGACGGGGCCGTGTCGTTGGCCATGACGCGCGCCGCGCATCTCGATGGGGTTTCGATCGGCTTCGAAACGACCCCGATGGGCTTCGCCATGGATGGCGGCGCCGCGATCGCGGCCACGTTTGAGTTTGAACGCGAGCGCGCGCTGGCGCGCGCCAATGCCGCGCTGGCGGTGTTTGAAACCGAAGTCCGCAACGCAGGTATCACTTATGGTCTTCGGCCGCTTGCCGGCATCCCGGCCGAGGCTGCGGCGACCATGGGTGCGCTGGCCCGGCTCTACGATTTGACGATCGTGCTGCAGCCCGAGTTCGAACGCGTCACATTCGATAACACCATACCGCAGGAAATTTTGTTCCAGTCAGGCGGACCGGTCCTCTTTGTCCCCTTTATCCATCGTGGCCCGCTTGATCCGAAACACATCGGGATTGCCTGGGATGGCAGCCGACTTGCTGCGCGCGCCCTGCGCGACGCCGCGCCGTTTCTCACCCGCGCCGAAACCATCACCATCGTCAGCGTCAATGAGGCCGAGGTTGCCGAGGAGGTATCCGCGGCGAACCTGGCGGCCCAGCTGGCGCGGCGCGGCGTTACCGCACGAATCGAGCGTATGAAAGCCGGCCGCGCCGAAATCCAACCGACGATCCTGTCGATTGCGACCGACATCGGCCTCGATCTGATCGTCATGGGCTGCTACGGCCATTCCCGCCTGAATGAGCGCATCCTGGGCGGGGTCACGCGCGGCATGCTGCAATCCATGACCGTGCCAACACTGATGTCGCATTGACGGCCGCCCCGACCACGGCGCTACAGGCAAAACGACACATCGGCGGGTTGCGTCGCCGTGTCTACGCTATTCTTGAACAAGGCGATGGCGTCGACGGCATAGGTCGTACCCTTAATCGGTTCCTTATCACGCTGATCGTTGTCACACTTGTCGCAACCGTGGTCGAATCTGTCCCTGACTTGGCAAAGACCTATGCACTGCCACTTGACGCGATCGAGTGGACCGCGACGCTCGTCTTCTCGCTGGAATACGCGGCGCGGCTGTGGAGCGCCGCTCAACATCCCCTATTGCAGCGAGGCGCCTTTTTCGGACGGCTCCGTTTCGCGCTCAGTTTCCCGGGGCTGGTCGATCTTGTAGCCGTCTTGCCCCTTTGGTTGAGCGTCTTTGTTGCTTCTGATTTCAGGATGCTGCTCGTTTT
>JBDTKD010000242.1:0-6488 GCA_039935515.1 Bradyrhizobium sp. | reverse complement strand
GGCCACCAGCGCTGTCGAGAGCAGAATGTCGTCCAGCGGAAACGCCTTCGATTTCTCGAACAACGATCGGAGCTGGAAGCCGGTGAGCAGGAACAGGAGACCCTCGATCAGATAGATCACGAGGTCCCAGAAGAAGATGCCCTGCAGCCGCGTCGCCGAAGAGATCAGCAGCGGCCCGTTCCAGCTCATATAAAGCCCGCAGGCGACGGTGGCGATCACGCCGGAACCGCCAAAATGTTCAGGCACCCAATAGGCGACATAGGGCGTGATCAACGACAGCGTGATCTCGATCTGCGGATCGCGGGCGCGATGGCGCGCCCTCAGGCTGAGCCAGCCGATGGCGGCGCCGAACAGCACCTCGCCGGCGATGATGGCGACGAAGGTGCCTGCCGCCTTCGGCAAGGAGAACAGGCCGGTTGAAATCGCCACCACCGCGAAACGATAGAGGATCAGCGCGGTGGCGTCATTCGCCAGCCCCTCACCCTCGAGGACGACGAGGATCCGGCGCGGCAGTCCGAGCTTGCGGGCGATCGCCAGTGGCGCCACCACGTCCGGCGGCGCGACGATGGCGCCGAGCAGGAAACCGACATTCCACGGCAGGCCGATCAGGTAATGCGTCGCGGCGGCGACCGCGAACGCCGTGAAGATCACGCAGCCGACCGCCAGCAGGATGATCGGACGCAGGTTCGATTTGAATTCGCGCCAGCTCATGGCGACACTTGCCGAATAGATCAGCGGCGGCAACACCACCAGCAGCACCAGTTCCGGCGGCAATTCCAGCGGCGGCATGCCCGGCACGAAGGCGAGCACGATGCCGGTCAGCAGCAGCAGGATGGCCGGCGCGACGTTGATCCGCCGTGCCAGCAGCGCGGTTCCTGCCAGCGCCGCGAGCAGAATCAGGAATATCTGAAATTTGGCTTCCACGGGTGCCGGATTCCTCCGCCCCTGACTTGGCGCGGAAGTCCGGCGAGGTCAATGTGGCAGCCGTCAGTCGCGCCGGTCGTAGCGGTACGATTTCGATACGATTCGCCAGCCGTCGGCGAGTTTCATCGCCACCAGATAGTCGGTGAAATAGCGGGGCGGCAATTGGCACCGCACCTTGATGAACGCGGTGGATTCGTCGGAACGGTCGACGGTCACGATGACATCCTCGCGCGGCTTGCCTTCGGCCTTGGCGGATGGCCGCTTCCTGACGCGATCGAGCCAGTCCGGAACGGTGAGCACCTGCAGTTCGCCTTTTTCCAGCCAACGCAGGTCGGCGGTCGGGTGGAAGACCTCGCCAAGCTTGTCGGCATTGCCTTCATAGAGGCCGTCGAAATACTGACGGACCACGGCTTCGACGCTGGAACGGTCGTGACTCACGGGCTTGCTCCTGAGGTGCGATTAAAGCCTGTTCGGAACACGGATCTCCCGCGTCCAGGTGGAAGGGCAATCTAGATCAAAAACCGTTCCTTGTCCGCATCCCCTTGGGCAGCTTCGGTTCACTCGGATCATTGTCGCTTCTCCCGAGGCCTCATAGTTCGAGACGCCGCGCAAGGCGCGGCTCCTCACCATGAGGGTCTGATAATGAGTCCTCGTCCTGAGGAGCATCGCGAAGCGATGCGTCTCGAAGGATGAGGCCATGAGGTGAAAATTGCGTTAGATCGCGCTCGCGGCGATGTTGACCATCAGGGCGACCAGCGCGGTGTTGTAGATAAACGAGATGATGCCGTGGACGGTCGCGGTGCGGCGAATGGTCTTGTCGGTAATGCCGACGTCGGAGACCTGCGCGGTCATGCCGATCACGAACGAGAAATACACAAAGTCCCAGTAGTCGGCGCTTTCGTGCTGGTCGCCGCTCGGAAACTGCAGGCCGCCGGGCTTGGCGCCGCGGTAGTATTCATGCGCGTAATGCAGCGCGAAGGTCGTGTGCACCGCGGCCCATGACAGCGCGATCGTCACCGTCGCCAGCGTCAGTTCCGGCATGCTGTGGTGCGAGGCGCCGAGTTCGAACACGATCGCGGCGATGCTGGCAAAGGCGCCGATTGCGGTCACCAGCAGGATCAGGAAGCGGCCATCGTCCTGCAGCACGGCGTTGCGCCGGATATGGGATAACCCGCTGCGCACCACCATAGCGTAGACCAGCAGCAGATAGATCGCGATCAGGACATCCCAGCCCAGCAACGCCCGCGTCACCGGCCGCAGCGCGGATGGCAGCAGGAAGAACGTCGCGATCCCGACCGCGAGCGAGAAGAACGTGCGCGGCCGCGCATAGACCACGCGGACCGGCTTCGACATCTTCCGGTAGCGGGTAACAAAAGGATCTTCGGCTTCCTTGCCCGCCATCGGCGTCGTCAGTTCTTGCGATCGGCGACGAATCGCGCGGCCGCGCGCAGCACGTCGCTCCTGGTGCCGAAGATCGACAGCGCGGCGTCGGCGCGGGTCAACAGGTCGCGCACGCGTTGCCTCGCGCCGTCGATGCCAAGCTGGGTGACGAAGGTGGTCTTGCCGAGCGCCGCATCCTGACCGGTCTGTTTGCCGAGTGCGGCGGCGTCGCCCTCGACGTCGAGCAGGTCGTCGGCGATCTGGAAGGCTTCGCCGAGCGCGCGGCCGTAATCGTCGAGCGCCTGGTATTCGCCGGGCGAGGACTGGCCTAGGATCGCCCCGGCAATGCAGCCATAGCGCAACAGCGCGCCGGTTTTCATCTGCTGCAGGCGGGCCACGTCGACCGGTTCGCGGTCACCGAACCGCCCCTCGCCGGCGAGGTCGAGCATCTGGCCGCCGGCCATGCCGCCGACGCCGGCGGCGCGGGCCAGCGCGCGCGTGAGCAGCAACCGTACGCCGGTATCGCGGTGGATCTCGTCGCGGGTGATGATGTCGAAGGCCAGCGTCAACAGCGCATCGCCGGCGAGGATCGCGGTGGCATCGTCATAGGCCTTGTGCAGGGTCGGCCGCCCGCGACGCAGATCGCTGTTGTCCATCGCCGGCAGGTCGTCATGGATCAGCGAATAGCAGTGGATGCATTCGAGTGCGGCGCCGGCCAAAAGGGCGGCGTCGCGCTGAACGCCGAACACCGCTGCGCTTTCGACCACCAGGAACGGTCGCAGCCGTTTTCCGCCGCCGAGGCTCGAATACCGCATCGCCTCGATCAGCCGCCTCGGGCGAGCGATTTCGTCGCTCTGCAGCGCATCGGACAAAAGCCGCGCCAGCAGAGCCTCGGTCTCGTCAGCGGTGCGGTCCAGCCGGGTCGCAAAGTCGGGTCGTGCAGTGCCGGTCGTCATCAAGAACAGCTCCCAATCGAGTTGGCCGGACAATCGGTTATGGCACCGGCTTCGTCAATTCCGGGGAGGCTGGCGGTGGCGCGCTAAAAGTGCTGGAAAAACCGGAATTATCATGGAGATATCCTTCTAGCCGGTGCATTGACGGCGCCGCGCCGAACCAGAAACATCAGATTTGCGCGTTGTCCGAAATTTATTGCTGATTTTGCTGGCCGTGCTGCTGCTGCCCTATCTGTTGGCGCCGCTGTATCGCTCCGGTCATCCGGTCTCGACCTTGATGGCCTGGCGCTGGCTTTCCGGCGCGCCGGTCTCGCGGCAATGGGTCGATTTCAGCGCGATCTCGCGCTGGCTGCCGCGTTCGGTGGTCGGCTCCGAGGATGCCAAATTCTGCAGCCACCACGGTATCGACTGGGACGCGGTGCGCGAGGTGGTGGACGACGCCGAGGACGGCGAGGTGACCCGCGGCGGCTCGACCATTACCCAGCAGGTCGCGAAAAACCTGTTCCTGTGGCCTGGCCGCAGCGTGATTCGCAAGGCGCTCGAGTTCCCGCTCGCGCTGTGGATCGACCTGGTGCTGCCGAAGCAGCGGATTCTGGAAATTTATCTGAATGTTGCCGAGCTTGGGCCGTCGGGGCAGTTCGGCGCGCAGGCGGGCGCGGCCTATGCCTTCGGCCGCTCGGCTTCCAGCCTGTCGCCGCGCGAGGCGGCGCTGCTGGCGGCAATCCTGCCCAATCCGGTCAGGCGCAGCGCCCGCAACCCAGGCCCCGGGGTGCGGCGTCTCGCCGGGATCTACGTGGCCCGGGCACAAGCTCCGGACCTGCAGCATTGCTGGCGCGAAAATCGCGCATTCTGAGCCTTTTGGGCGTATTTTGAACCTAGCTTTGGGCCAGTCCATCCTCTATAAGCGCGGCCTTATCGGCATTTCAGCCTGCGCCCAGGCGCATCGGCCGTCCGCCACACGGACGATGCCTCCGACAACACCCCTAGAGGACACCGATATGGCCGTTCCCCGAAGAAAAACGTCGCCCTCGCGGCGAGGCATGCGCCGCTCGGCGGATGCGCTGAAGAAGCCGACCTATGCCGAGGACAAGGATTCCGGCGAATTGCGTCGTCCGCATCACCTCGATTTGAAGACCGGCATGTACAAGGGCCGCCAAGTGCTGAAGGCCAAGAAGGAATCCTGACCGAAGCGCGCCGCGAATTTGGCGGCGGGTCGCCGCCTTCCCGATCCCGGATCGGGCGCGAACCGCGCGGGGGCGTGCATGCCGCGGCCTTTAACGCCCGAATCGACACCGCCCTGCCTGAATTCGGCCAACGAGTGGGGTAAAGACGGTTTCCCTGCGGCGAACCCGATGGCTCGCCTGAGAACGTCCCGGTTCGCGCGCTCGAAAAGAAGGCCTCGCCGATGTCCATGGTCGGTTTTCCGCTGCTTCTGATTCCACTGGCGATCTACAACATCATCGTCTTCCTGATGCCCGGCGTTTCCTTCGCCGATCCGCTTCTGACGGTGACCTTGATGTCGGGCGCCGGATGGCCGGTGACCCTGAGCGACATGCTGCTGGCGCTCGGCATCCTGCTGCTACTGTTGGAAATCATCAAAGGCGCCCGTCCGGGTGCGAAATACCTCACCGACCATCTGCTTTCATTGGTGGTGTTCGGCGCTGCGGCGGCCGAATTTCTGCTGTGGCCGCGGTTCGGCAGCTCGACCTTTGGCTTGCTGGCGCTGCTGGCACTGGTGGACTTCCTGTCGGGCATCGCCTTGCGCGCACGGCGCGGCGCGCCGGTTGCGGCAGGCGTCGCGGCCTCGCGGCGTGCGGCCGGCAAGTCCGCTGTCGCGCCGGCCCCAGAGCCCGTGTTGGTGCCGGTGCCTGAGCCCGTACCAGCCCCGCCGGCGCCCGCCTCGTCGATGCCGGCGGCCGCGTCTGTCGCGGAATCGGTGCTGCGGGATCACCCTGAGCCGACGCCCGCGCAACCCGGCGTCGAGGTCGTATCACATGCCCCGTCGCCAGAAGTCCCTTCGCCGGGATTGCAGCCCGGCAGTGGCTCGTCGACCGCGCCGGACCCGCCGCCGCATTAGACGCGTAGGCTATTCTGTTCGCAGAGCCTTTGGTTCACATCACTTGCCGCGTCCGCTGCCGGGTCGGCTCGACCCAATGCTGGTTCGCGTGGTAGGCGGCCTGGGCATCAAAGGCAGTTGCGCGGCGCAGGCTGCGGGTTTGCGGCACCTGCTCGGCGGTCGCGATCAGATGCGTGAGGAAGGTGGAATTGGGTCGAGGTAATTCCCGGCTCGGGATTCGCGACCATTGTGTCGCCTGGACCACCGGCACCAGCGCAACGCAGGCGGGCCTTGCCTCCGTAAGGAAGCCATCACCCTCGGTCGGCTCTTGTCGGTCATCGCCTGGCATGGATCTGTCTCATTTCGGGACGAAACGTCCCCCTGACCTCCTGCCTCGCAAGCGTCATGCCGGGTGGTGCCGATCGGTTCCAGGCGGACGTCGAACGTGGTTTCCAAATTATTTATCAACTTCGCGTAGGGTCGCTGCATACTGACATTATTTCCGAGGTCCGAGAATTCACCGGCCGTGTCCCGAAACGAGGCGATCTTGCACTCCGCTGTACCACAAGCTTCGACCATCCTCGCGTCGCTCGGCCAGGCGGCCTTTGTGTGGGACATTGCAGCCGACGTGATCGCGTGGAGCGACCACCCGAGTTCGGTCTTTCCAGACATTCCGGCCGCGGCGCTGGCAAGCGGCACAGAATTTTCCAGGCTGATCGAACCAGTGCGGTCGATCCGTTCCGATGCGCTGGCCGCGTCTCCGCTCGCCCGCGAACCCGGCGGTGCGCCATACCGGATCGAATATGGCGTGCGCACAAGTTCATCCGCGCCCATGCTCTGGATCGAGGAGTCCGGCGTGTGGTTCGCCGGTGCCAACGGCAAGCCGGTACGGGCGCAAGGCATTGTCCGACGCGACAACGAGCGTCACGCCCGCGACGAGCAGCTGATGCGGCTGTCCCGGCATGACCCGCTGACCGGCGAGCTCAATCGAACGCATCTCATCGCAGCGCTGGCCGAGGCCATCGAGGAGGCCATCCGGTTCCGTTCGTCCTTTGCCTTCATGCTGATCGGCATCGATCATCTGTCGCGCATCAACGACGCCTTCGGCTTCGACGTCGCGGACGCGGTGATTTCGGAAACGGCGAGGCGCATCCGCCCGCGGCTGCGCGCCGGCG
>JBDTKD010000241.1:0-5878 GCA_039935515.1 Bradyrhizobium sp. | reverse complement strand
GGCGCAGCGCGCCGGCGATCTCGACTGGGCGCGATTCGAGGGCATCAAGAGCCTCGGCATTACCGCCGGCGCCTCGGCGCCCGAAGTCATCGTCGAAGAGATCATGGGCGCATTCGCCGAGCGCTACGAGTTGCATGTGGAGACGGTGTCGGCCGCGGAAGAGAACGAATTCTTTCCGTTGCCGCGCTCGTTGCGGCCAGACGCGGCCGAGTGACCCCTCATGGCGGTTTACACCGACGTTGCCGCCGAGGATCTTGCGGAATTCCTGACGCACTATGAGATCGGTGAATTGCTGTCCTACAAGGGCATCGCCGAGGGCGTCGAGAATTCCAACTTCCTGTTGCATACGAGCCGCGGCGCCTTCATCCTCACGCTGTATGAAAAGCGCGTGGCGGTGGATGATCTGCCCTATTTCCTGTCGCTGATGGCGCACCTCGCCGAGCGCGGCGTCCGTTGCCCGCAGCCGGCCAGGAACCGCAACGGCGAAGTCTACAGCACGCTGGCGGGACGGCCCGCGGCGATCATCAATTTCCTTGAAGGGGTGTGGCCGCGGCGGCCGAACGCGGCGCATTGCGCCGGCGTCGGTCATGCGCTTGCCAGCATGCATCTCGCCGGCCGCGATTTTCCGTTGTTCCGGGAAAACCCGCTGTCGGTCGGGGGCTGGCGGCCGCTGTTCGATCTGGCGGCGCCGCGCGCCGACGGCGTCCAGGCCGGCTTGCACGACTTCATCGGGCGCGAACTCGATCATCTCGAGGCATGCTGGCCCGCCGGGCTGCCGGTTGGCGTCATCCATGCCGACCTGTTTCCCGACAACGTCTTCTTCCTCGGCGATAAATTGTCGGGGCTGATCGACTTTCCGTTTTCCTGCAACGACATCCTCGCCTACGACGTCGCGATCTGCCTGAACGCGTGGTGCTTCGAACCCGATCATTCCTTCAACGTCACCAAGGCGGGTGCGCTGCTCAACGGCTATGGCCGCGAACGCAAATTGTCCGCGGCCGAGCAGGACGCCCTGCCGCTGTTGGCGCGGGGCGCGGCGTTGCGCTTCCTGCTGACGCGTCTGGTCGATTTCCTCAACGTGCCGGCGGGCGCGCTGGTCAAGCCGAAGGACCCGCTCGAATATGTCCGCAAGCTGCGCTTTCAGCAGGGCGTCGCCAGCTTGCGCGATTACGGCGTCGCCCATCCGGGATTTGCGGCGTGAGCGATGCGAGGCTGCCGCAGGTCCGGATTTTCACCGACGGCGCTTGCTCGGGCAATCCCGGGCCCGGCGGCTGGGGCGCGATCCTCAAGTACGGCGACGTCGAGAAGGAATTGAAGGGCGGCGACGGGCATACCACCAACAACCGCATGGAGTTGATGGCGGCGATCTCGGCGCTGGAATCCCTGAAAAAGCCGTGCGCGGTCGATCTCTTCACCGACAGCCAATATGTCCGTCAGGGCATCACCGGCTGGATCCATGGCTGGAAGCGGAACGGCTGGCGCACCGCCGACAGGAAGCCGGTCAAGAATGTCGAACTGTGGCAGCGGCTCGATGCCGCCTTGAAGCCGCACGAGATACGCTGGCACTGGGTCAAGGGCCACGCCGGCCATGACGAAAACGAACGCGCCGATCAACTGGCGCGCGACGGCGTCGCGATGGCGCGGCTGCAGCGTTGAGCCTCGGACCCGTGGCTTCATCCTTCGAGATGCGCGCAAGCGCGCTCCTCGGGATGAGGTCTTCTTCCTGGGCAAAGGGGTTTTGTTAGACCCTCATGGTGAGGAGCGCGGCCACGCCGCGCGTCTCGAACCACGAGGCCGCTGGAGGCGCAATGACAGGAACTTACAGCTGTCCGAGCAGGGTGTCGCCGCCGGAAACCTCGACCTTGCCGGGCGCCGGCTCGCGGTTGAGTTTCTTGACCACGCCGTCATCGACCAGCATCGAGTAACGATGCGAGCGGATGCCGAGGCCGTTGCCGGACGCGTCGAGCTCCATGCCGATGGCCTTGGTGAATTCGGCGTTGCCGTCGGCGAGGAACACCGCCTCATCGCGCTGGTCTGTGTCGCGCTTCCACGCGTTCATGACAAAGGCGTCATTGACCGAAACGATCGCGATCGTGTTCACGCCCTTGCCCTTGATGGCGTAGGCGTTGAGGAAAATGCTCGGCAGATGCATCTTGTGGCAGGTGCCGGTATAGGCGCCGGGCACCGCGAACAGTGCGACCTTCTTGCCCTTGAAGATGTCATCGGTGGTCTTGACCTGCGGGCCTTCCGCCGTCATCACGCGAAATTTGGCCTCGGGCAGCCTGTCGCCAACTTTGATCGTCATCGTCAATTCTCCTTAAATGTGCGGACGTGTCTTAGACCATTTTTCGGCTGCGTGGAAACCGCCCCACCGCTCCGTCATTCCGGGATGCGCCGCTTGGCGCAGGCCCGGAATCCATAACCACGATCGTGAGTATGGATTCCGGGCTCGCGCTCCGCGCGCCCCGGAATGACTCAGGCCGCCGCGGCTTTCTTTTCATCGCGGAGTGCGCGGCGCAGGATCTTGCCGACATTGGTCTTGGGCAGGTCGGTGCGGAATTCGATCTGTTTCGGGACCTTGTAGTTGGTGAGCTGCGTCGCGCAGAACTTGATGATGTCTTCGGCGGTGACGTTCGGGTCCTTCTTCACGATGAACGCCTTGACAGCCTCGCCCGAGCGCGGGTCGGGGACGCCGATCACGGCGGATTCCAGCACGCCAGGATGGCTCGCGATCACTTCCTCGATCTCGTTGGGATAGACGTTGAAGCCCGACACCAGGATCATGTCCTTCTTGCGATCGACGATCTTGGTAAAGCCGTCCGGGCTCATCACGCCGATGTCGCCGGTGCGGAAGTAGCCGTCCGGTGTCATCACATTGGCGGTCTCTTCCGGCCTGTTCCAGTAGCCGGCCATTACCTGCGGGCCCTTGGCGCAGATTTCACCGGGCTCGCCGAGCGGCACCTCGTTGCCGTCGTCGTCGCGGATCGAGATCCAGGTCGAGGGCACGGGAATGCCGATCGAGCCCGAGAAGCGGTCGGTATCGGCGGGATTGCAGGTCAGCGTCGGCGAGGTTTCCGAAAGGCCGTAGCCCTCCGACAGCGCACAGCCGGTGGTCTTCAGCCAGGCTTCCGCAACCGCTTTCTGGGTCGCCATGCCGCCGCCGAACGACGTCTTCAGTTTGGAGAAGTCGAGCTTGTCGAAGCCGGGCGTATGCAGCAGCCCGTTATAAAGCGTGTTGACCGCCGGGAAGCTGTTGACCTGGTATTTCGCAAGTTCCTTGATGAAGCCCGGCATGTCACGCGGGTTGGGAATCAGGAGATTGACGCCACCGGCGCGCATCGCCAGCAGGAAGCACGCGGTCAGCGCGAAGATGTGGTAGAGCGGCAGCGCGCAGACGATGAACAACTGGTCGACATGCGGCGGTTTCTTCAGCGCCGGCTGCAGCCAGACATCGTTCTGCAGCACGTTGGCGAGGATGTTGCAATGAAGCAGCGTCGCGCCCTTGGAGACGCCGGTGGTGCCGCCGGTATACTGCAGGAAGGCGACATCGTCCGGCGCGAGCTTCGGCTTGTTCAGCTTCATGGCGCGGCCGGTCGTCACCGCGTCATTGAACAGCACGGCGCCCGGTATCGAATAGGCCGGCACCATTTTCTTGACCCGCCGCACCACCAGATTGACGATCATGCCCTTCAAGCCAAGCAGATCGCCCATGCTGCCAACGATGACGTGCTTCACCGCGGTGTTGGCGATCACCTTCTGCACGGTGGTGGCGAAATTCTCCAGCACGATGACCGCCTCGGCGCCGGAATCCTTGAGCTGGTGTTCGAGTTCGCGCGGGGTGTAGAGCGGGTTGACGTTCACCACCGCATAGCCCGCGCGCAGCACCGCGGCGGTCGATATCGGATATTGCAGGACGTTCGGCATCATCAGCGCGACGCGGGCGCCCTTTTTCAGACCCCTGCTTTGCAGATACGCCGCAAGCGCAGCCGACATCTCGTCGAGATCGCGGTAGCTAATCGACTTGTCCATGCAGATGAAGGCCTTGCGGTCGCGAAACTTCGCAAAGCTTTCTTCCAGCAACTCGACCAGCGAGGCGTATTGGGTGACATCGATATCGGCGGGCACGCCGGCCGGATATTGCTTGAGCCAGATCCGCTCCATGGTATTTCCCCTCCGCTCTACGGCCCCGTCTTTTGGAATGGGGAGGCCTTGTTGTCGGCAGTAGTATTGAGCAAGGCGACGGCCGATGGCAAGCGGCGGCGCGCGCGGTCACAATCCGTGACCGGAAAAACCGATTTTAAGTCCGTGGCGTGGCGGTCTTTCGATTGGCGGGCGCGGCATCGCCCGTGCTCTTCGGGGCGGGTTTGGTCGAGCGCTTGGCCGTTGCCTTCGCCGTTGCCTTCGCCGTTGCCTTGGGTTTTGCCGGCTTGGCGGTTGCGGCGGCTGCCTTTTCGTCGGCCTTGGGCGCGGCATCGGGCTTGGCATTGGCGTGCCGGACCGCGGCGGGTTTGGCTGCAGTTTGGGTCTTGGCGTCCTTTCCGCCGTCCTTGCCGCTATCCTCGGCTGCGGCTTTCGGCGCGGCCGCGTTGTCCGGCTTTTTAGCCGCCATCTGCGGCTTCTTTTTTCCGCGATGCCGTGGCGCCTGCTTCTCGCTGTCGGCGGCGACCGCGGCAATCAGCGCGGCGCCGGTTCTGGTCGGGCCGGTATAGACCTGGATCGGCTCCGATGGGGCCGCCGGCCCTGCCAGCAACTCGGCCGGTTTCGTCACCGGCGGCTGCAGCCCGGCGGCGAAAAACGTCACGCCGTTCTCGCCACTGCTCGAGGAGCCGGCATTGCCGGCAACCGTTTCCTCGTCCTCATCGCTGGACGGATGCTTGTGCTTGCCGCCGCACATCTCGTCGCGCAGGTTGGGCGGCGAGGCATCGATCGGCGCCAGATTGTCGACCGTGCCGAGCGAGGGGCGCAGCCACGACAAGGTGTTGTTGGCAAAGCCGCGGTCGAGCAGTTGGGCCGCCCTGACCGCGCGCATCGTGCCGGACGACGCACCCAGCACCACCGCAATCAGCCGCTTGCCGTCGCGGGTGGCCGACGCCACCAAATTGTAGCCGGATGCGCAGATGAAGCCGGTCTTGAAGCCGTCGGCGCCGGGATAGCGGCCGATCAGCTTGTTGAAATTCTGCGTGACCCTGCGGCCATAGCGGATCGAGGGAATGTGAACGAAATATTCGTATTCCGGCAGGTCGCGAATGATCGCACGCGCGAGGATCGCCAGATCGCGCGCCGAGGTGATCTGGCCGTCGGCGGGCAGGCCGTTTGGATTGACATAGCTCGTTTGCGTCATGCCGAGCCGTTGCGCGGTCCCGTTCATCATGGCCGAAAAGCCGTCGATCGAACCGCCGACGCCTTCGGCGAGCACCACGGCCATGTCGTTGGCCGACTTCACCAGCATCATCTTGAGCGCGTTGTCGACGGTGACCTGGGTGCCCGGCCGGAAGCCCATCTTCGACGGCGACTGCGACGCCGCGGCCGGCGACACGTTGAGCAGGGTATCGAGCGTAATGCGTCCATCCTTGACCGCCTTCAGCGTGACATAGGCCGTCATCAGCTTGGTCACCGATGCGGGATACCACGGCATGGTGGCGTTTTCCGCCTGCAGGACCTTGCCGCTATCGGCCTCGATCAGCAGCAGTGCCTCCGCATGGACATGACGCGGCGCCAGCACGGCGAGGGCCGCGGCGAGCACGACCCAGGTCAGCGATGACTTGCGAAGCAGCGGAAGAACAAATTGCACAATCCGATTCCGGTCTTTGAGACGCGCCTCCGAACAGGAGGTGCTGGCATGTGAGGTTCGGGTTTCAGGCATGTCCGGCACCGTCGG
>JBDTKD010000240.1:0-11709 GCA_039935515.1 Bradyrhizobium sp. | reverse complement strand
TCTCGCCCCCGTGGGCATCGCCGCCGCCGGCATAGGCGCCGCCTTCGGGATCGAAGGGCGCCTCGATTTCGACCACGCGCGCGCCCAATCCCCTCACCATCGCCTCGATGACGTGGTCGCGCCGGATCCGCAGTCCCCTCGGCATGATCTGCGTCGGCAGATGGCGATTGCCGAGATGCCAGGCGAGGCGTACCAGATGATGCGGGTCGCTGCCGCGAATCTCGATCAACGGCTCCGGCGCCGCCACCACCTCGACCAGCCGGCCATCGTCGAGCACCAGGGCGTCGCCGCCGCGCAGCGCCACCGCGTTTTCCAGATCGAGCAGGAATTCAAGCCCGCGCGTGCCGGTCATCGCCATCCGACGGCGGTGCCGATCGTCAAAGTCGAGCACGACGGTGTCGGCCGCTGCTTCGGTCCAGCGATGCTGCGCGCGAATCGCCGTCGCCCGGATCATGGATTGTTCTCCCGTTGTTGTTCTCCAATTAGCGGACATCGACCTTTTCGGGCGTGATGACCTCGATCCGCGGCGGCCCCGTCATGCATTTCACCGCGACGCGGCCGAAGGTCTTCATGTGCTCGGCGCTGCGGTGCGGCACCAGCGCCTCGGCATTTTCCCACTGCTCGACGAACACCATCCTGGAATGATCGGTAACGCTTTCATGCAGGTCGTAGGCGATATTGCCCGGCTCTTTACGGGTTGCCGTAATGCAGGCGGTCGCGGCTGCAATGCATTCGGCGCGCGTTTCAGGCTTCACGGTCAGTGTGGCAACGACGTAGATCACGAAATCCTCCCGGTGCTTGTTCTGGCTTGGAGTGCCGGCAGGGACCTTAGAACATGAAATAGCGCTGCGCCATGGGCAGCACCTCGGCCGGTGCGCAGGTCAGCAGTTCACCATCGGCGCGCACCTCGTAGGTTTCGGGATCGACCTCTATTTTGGGTGTGGCGCCGTTGTGGATCATGCTCTTCTTGGAGATGCCGCCTCGGGTGTTTTCCACCGCGTGGAGCTTCTTGTCGATGCCGAGCTTCCGCGCCAGCCCCGCGGACACAGCGGCTTTCGAGGTGAATACCACGGAGGAGGCCGTCAGCGCCTTGCCGAAGGCGGCGAACATCGGCTGGTAGTGCACCGGCTGCGGCGTCGGGATCGATGCGTTCGGATCGCCCATCGGCGCCGCGACAATGGAGCCGCCCTTGATGACGCAATCGGGCTTGACGCCGAAGAAGGCCGGCGACCACAGCACGAGATCGGCGAGCTTGCCCTTTTCCACCGATCCGATCAGCTTCGAAACGCCATGGGCGATCGCGGGATTGATGGTGTATTTCGCGATGTAGCGCTTGACCCGGAAATTGTCGTTGTTGGCCTTGTCCTCGGCGAGTTGGCCGCGCTGCTTCTTCATCTTGTCGGCGGTCTGCCAGGTCCGGATGATGACTTCGCCGAGCCGTCCCATCGCCTGGGAGTCCGACGACATCATCGACAGCGCGCCGAGATCGTGCAGGATGTCTTCCGCCGCGATGGTCTCTTTCCGGATCCGGCTTTCGGCGAACGCGAGATCTTCGGCGATCGAGGGATCGAGATGGTGGCACACCATCAGCATGTCGAGGTGCTCGTCGATGGTGTTGCGGGTGAACGGGCGTGTCGGATTGGTCGAGGAAGGCAGTACGTTTTTCAGGCCCGCGATCTTGATGATGTCGGGCGCATGGCCGCCGCCGGCGCCCTCGGTATGAAAGGCGTGAATGGTGCGGCCCTTGAACGCCTTTACCGTATCCTCGACAAAACCGGATTCGTTCAGCGTGTCGGAATGGATCATCACCTGGATGTCGTGATCGTCGGCAACCGACAGGCAATTGTCGATCGCGGCCGGGGTGGTGCCCCAGTCTTCATGCAGCTTGAGCGCGCAGGCGCCGGCCTTGATCATCTCCACCAGCGATGCCGGACGTGAGGCGTTGCCCTTGCCGGAAATGCCTAGATTGACCGGAAACGCATCGAACGACTGGATCATCCGTGCCATGTGCCAGGGGCCTGGCGTGCAGGTCGTGGCGAACGTGCCGTGCGAGGGGCCGGTGCCGCCGCCCAGCATCGAGGTCACGCCGGACATCAGCGCATGCTCGATCTGCTGCGGGCAGATGAAATGGATGTGGCTATCGAAACCGCCCGCAGTGAGGATCTTGCCCTCCCCCGCGATGACATCGGTGCCAGGGCCGATCACGATGGTCGGCGTGCATCCGTTCCCCGGGACCGACCTCAATCGGTCGCCCCGCCCCTGTTAAAGCGCCATCTGGCGGCTGATTTCGCCGGGATCGAGCTGACTGCGGTCGCAGGCATATTTCACCGCGCCGCGGTCCATCACGGCGAAATTGTCGCCGAGCTCGCAGGCAAAGTCGAGATATTGTTCGACCAGGACGATCGCGATATTGCCGAGACTGCGCAGATATGAGATCGCGCGTGCGATGTCCTTGATGATCGAGGGCTGGATTCCCTCGGTCGGCTCGTCGAGCAGCAGCAGTTTCGGACGCATCACCAGCGCGCGGCCGATCGCCAATTGCTGTTGCTGGCCCCCGGACAGATCGCCGCCGCGGCGGCCCAGCATCGATTGCAGCACCGGAAACAGCGAGAACACGTCATCCGGAATATTGCGGTTCTCGCGCTTCAGCGGCCCAAACCCGGTCTTGAGATTTTCCTCCACCGTCAGGAGCGGAAATATCTCTCGGCCTTGCGGCACGAAGCCGATGCCGCGTCGGGCGCGCTCATAGGGTTTGAGGCCCGAGATTTCGCTGCCGTCGAAGGCGATCGAGCCGCTGGAAATGGGGTATTGGCCGACCAGAGCGCGCAACAGGCTGGTCTTGCCGACGCCGTTGCGGCCGAGCACGCACATCACCTTGCCCGGTTCAGCCGCGATCGAGACGCCACGCAGTGCCTGAGCCGCACCGTAATAGAGGTTGATGTTGTCGACCTTCAGCATGTGACGCCCTATCTTCCCAGATACACTTCGATCACCCGCTCGTTCGATGAGACCTGGTCGATGGTGCCTTCGGCAAGCACCGAGCCCTCGTGCAGGCAGGTGACCTTGACGCCGAGTTCGCGGACGAAGGTCATGTCGTGCTCGACCACCATGACGGTCTTCTCGCGATTGATTTCCTTGAGAAGCTCGGCGGTCTGGTGGGTCTCGACGTCGGTCATGCCGGCAACCGGCTCGTCGACCAGGAGCAGCTTCGGGTCCTGTGCCAGCAGCATGCCGATCTCCAGCCATTGCTTCTGGCCGTGCGACAGGCTCCCCGCCAGGCGATCGCGCGCCGCGGTCAGGCGAATGGTTTCGAGCACCCGCTCGATGCGTTCGGATTCCGCCCTGGTCTCGCGCCAGAACAGCGTGCCTCTGACGCGGTGATCGACATTGAGCGCGAGCAGCAGATTGTCCTCGATGGTCTGGCTTTCGAATACCGTCGGCTTCTGGAATTTCCGGCCGATCCCGAGTTCGGCAATCCTGGTTTCATCGAGCCGGGTCAGGTCGGTGACGCCGTCGAACAGCACATCGCCTTCATCCGGCTTGGTCTTGCCGGTGATGATGTCCATCATGGTGGTCTTGCCCGCGCCGTTCGGACCGATGATCGCGCGCATTTCGCCGGGCGCCAGCGTCAGCGACAGATTGTTGATGGCATGAAAGCCGTCGAACGAGACGTGCACGCCATCGAGATAGAGCAGCGCCGAAGTCGCACGGCTGTCCATGACGTTCATCGGCTCACTCCGCCATGTTGGGTTCGCTGACGCCGTCCTCGCGCGCAGCACTTTCGGCATTCGCGGAAACGCGCCGCGCCTTCCACGGCTCCCAATAAGTGAGGAAGGTGCCGACGATCCCCTTCGGCAACAGCAGCGTCACCAGGATGAACAGCGCACCCAGCATGAACAGCCAGTAAGGCGCGAGCGGGCCGGAGGTGAAGAAGGTCTTGGCATAATTGACGACGACGGCGCCGAGCGCCGCGCCGACCAGGGTGCCGCGGCCGCCGACCGCAACCCAGATCACCGCCTCGATCGAATTTCCGGGCGCGAACTCGCTGGGGTTGATGATGCCGACTTGCGGAACATAAAGCGCGCCGGCGACGCCGGCCATGCAGGCCGACAGCGTGAACACGAACAACTTGTAGGATTCGACCCGGTAGCCGAGAAACCGGGTGCGGGATTCGGCGTCGCGGATCGCGATCAGCACCTTGCCGAGCTTCGATGTCACCACCGCGCGGCAGATCAGGAAACCTGTGATCAGCGCCAGACAGCTCAGCGCGAACAACGCCGCGCGCGTGCCCTCGGCCTGCACGTTGAAGCCGAGGATGTCCTTGAAATCGGTCAGGCCGTTGTTGCCGCCGAAGCCGAAATCGTTGCGGAAGAACCCCAGCAGCAGCGCATAGGTCATCGCCTGGGTGATGATCGAGAGATAGACGCCGGTGACGCGCGAGCGAAACGCCAGCCAGCCGAAACAGAACGCCAACAGGCCCGGAACGAGGATGACCATCAGGGCCGCGAACCAGAACATGTCGAAGCCGTGCCAGTACCATGGCAGCTTCGGATAGTTCAAAAATACCATGAAGTCGGGCAACACCGGATTGCCGTAGACGCCGCGGCTGCCGATCTGACGCATCAGATACATGCCCATCGCATAGCCGCCGAGCGCGAAGAACGCGCCGTGGCCAAGCGAGAGAATGCCGCAATAGCCCCAGATCAGATCGATCGCGAGCGCCAGGATCGCGTAGCAGACATATTTCCCGAACAGCGCCACCAGATAGGTCGGCACCTGCAGCATGGAGCCAGCCGGCAGCAGCAGATTCGACAGCGGGATCAGCACGCCGAGCGCGGCGACGACGATCACGAACAGCATCGCGCCGCGGTCCAGCGAGCGCGTCAGCAGGTGCGGCATCATGCGTCCACCGCCCGCCCCTTGAGCGCGAACAGCCCGCGCGGGCGCTTCTGGATGAACAGGATGATCAGGACCAGAATGGCGATCTTGCCGAGCACCGCGCCCGCCACCGGCTCGAGGAATTTGTTGGCGATGCCGAGGGTGAAGGCGCCGACCAGCGTTCCCCACAGATTGCCGACGCCGCCGAACACCACCACCATGAAGGAGTCGATGATGTAGCTCTGGCCGAGATTGGGGCTGACATTGTCGATCTGCGACAGCGCGACGCCGGCGATGCCGGCGATGCCCGAGCCAAGACCGAAGGTCAGCGCGTCCACCCGCGAGGTCGCGATCCCCATCGACGCAGCCATTCTGCGGTTTTGCGTCACCGCGCGCATCTCGAGCCCGAGGCTGGTGTAGCGCAGCATGGCGAGCAGGATCGCGAACACCGCGAGCGTGAAGCAGAGGATCCAGAGCCGGTTGTAGGTGATCGTGATCTGTCCAATCGCGAACGCGCCGCTCATCCAGGAGGGATTGGCAACCTCCTGGTTGGTCGGGCCGAACATGCTGCGCACGGCCTGCTGCAACACCAGCGACAGGCCCCAGGTGGCGAGCAGCGTTTCCAGCGGGCGGCCGTAGAGGAAGCGGATGATGGTACGCTCGATCAGGACGCCGATCGCGCCGGCGACGATGAAAGCCGCCGGCACCGCAACCAGCAGCGCATAGTCCGACAGCGCGGGATAGCTGCCGCGAATGCTCTGCTGCACGACAAAGGTGACATAGGCGCCGATCATGACCATCTCGCCATGGGCCATGTTGATGACGCCCATCACGCCGAAGGTGATGGCAAGACCGATCGCGGCGAGCAGCAGCACCGAACCGAGCGACAGCCCGTACCAGGCATTCTGCACCCACGACCACATCGCGAGCCTGCTCTGGATCGCGGCGATCGCACTGGCGGCGGCATGCGCGACGGCGGGCGGCTGGTCGGCGCCCGAATCGGTCAACATCGCCACGGCTTCCTGGTCGCCGCGCGCCCTGACGATGGCGACGGCGTCGAGTTTCTCGGCATCGGTCGCGTCATCCTTGAACAGCACGATCGCCGCCCGGGCTTCGCTGAATGCCTGCTTCGCGTCCTTGTTTTTTTCCTTCTGCAACGCGGCGTCGATCGCGGGCAGCAGGCTCTCCTCGTGGTTCTTGAAAACCGACTGCGCGGCCTGGATTCGCTTGTCCGGATCCGGCGACTGCAGCGTCAGCGCGCCGAGTGCGGCTTCGACGCCACGCCGCAGCTTGTTGTTGACGCGCACCGCTGCGGCGCTGTCCGGAATGCTGGTGAGCGGCGCGCCGGTCGCGGCATCGATGATCTTGCCGTCCGGCTGGGTGACGTAGACTTTCTTGCTGTCGGTATCGGCCATCAACCGGCCGTCCTGCAGCGCGCGGATGATGGTGTAGGCGAGTGGATTACCGCTGGTCGCAAGCGCCGCTACGGCATCCCCGGTGTCTGAATAATCGTCATTGGCGAATTTGCCGACCGCGTCTTCGAACGGCCCGGCGAAGACAGGCAGCACCATCGTGAGGAGCAGCAACAATGCGAAAGGGAGCGCACGGAAGCGTTTGAAAGCAATGGCAGGCACTGGACGACCCCGGCAGGAGTGGAAGGAAGGCGGCTTATATCGCCGCCTTCCGGGTTGGCTTCGGCAGGGGATCAGGAACCCTGACCGCCGCACCTGTTGGTCTTGGTGTTGTAGTTGCCGCACTTCTTGTTGACCCAATCGCCGATCAGGTCCCTGGAATCAGGCAGTTCCTTGGACCAGGCATCGCCGGCGACGAGCCCGGGGGTCTTCCAGACCACGTCGAACTGGCCATTGCCTTGATCTCGCCGATGAACACCGGCTTGGTGATGTGGTGGTTCGGAAGCACCTCGGCGATGCCACCGGTCAGATTCGGCGTCTTGGTGCCGGGGAGCGCGTCGATCACCTTGTCCGGATCGACCGATTTCGCCTTCTCGACCGCCTTCACCCATATGTTGAAGCCGATATAGGTGGCTTCCATCGGATCGTTGGTCGTGCGCTTCGGGTTCTTGGTGTAGGCCTGCCACTCCTTGATGAACTTCTCGTTCGCAGGCGTCTTGATCGACTCGAAGTAGTTCCAGGCGGCGAGATGGCCGAGCAGCGGCTTGGTGTCGAGGCCGGCGAGTTCTTCTTCACCCACCGAGAACGCCACCACCGGAATGTCGGTCGCCTTGACGCCCTGGTTGCCGAGCTCCTTGTAGAACGGAACGTTGGCGTCGCCGTTGATGGTCGATACCACGGCGGTCTTCTTGCCGGCCGAACCGAACTTCTTGATGTCGGCGACGATCGTCTGCCAGTCGGAATGGCCGAACGGCGTGTAGTTGATCATGATGTCGTCATCCTTGACGCCCTTCGACTTCAGATAGGCCTCGAGGATCTTGTTGGTGGTGCGCGGATAGACGTAGTCGGTGCCGGCAAGCACCCAGCGCTTCACCTTTTCTTCCTTCATCAGGTAGTCGACGGCGGGGATCGCCTGCTGGTTCGGCGCAGCGCCCGTGTAGAACACGTTGCGTTCGCTCTCCTCGCCCTCGTACTGCACGGGATAGAACAGGATGTTGTTCAATTCCTTGAATACCGGCAGCACAGATTTGCGCGACACCGAGGTCCAGCAGCCGAACACGACGGAAACCTTGTCCTTGGTGATCAGCTCACGGGCCTTTTCGGCAAACAGCGGCCAGTTCGAGGCGGGGTCGACGACCACGGCTTCGAGCTTCTTGCCAAGAAGGCCGCCCTTCTTGTTCTGCTCGTCGATCATGAACAGCACAGTGTCTTTCAGCGTGGTTTCGCTGATCGCCATGGTGCCGGAGAGCGAGTGCAGGACGCCAACCTTGATGGTGTCGTCATCTGCCCGGGCCGCGGTAAAGCCGGACAGGCCTAAAATCAGTCCGGCGGTCGCCACCAGCCAGCGTCGGCGGTTGAGCGGCGCTGCTAAATCGTGAGTCAATTGTGTAGGCATGAGATGTCATCTCCCTGACGCAGACGTTAAACGCTGCGGAACGGCCCCACGGCCGCCTGCGTTAACGGAATCGCAAGAACTGTGCCACGCCCCAATCACGATCTAACCGACTGTTCTGTCTATTAAATCCGGTGCAGAGCGACTGAATGACGGAGATTGCTGCCTAATATTTCAACCAGGAAAATGTATGCTTTATCGGCAATCAGCCTAATTATGAGGCAAGTCTGATCGACTGTCTAAATTTGCGGCACCCAATTTTTCAGTCCGGTAGCGGCGCGACCAGTAACTGAAGGATGCAAAAGACCTGTTTTCCGGCGGGAACGGCCGCGCGACCGTAATTGATCTTGAAAGCGCTGCGTTCGTGTTCCATATCAGCGGGACGACCCAGGGAATCACCGGGTCACTGCGAGCCGCGTGTTCTGAGCCCGTCCAACGGTTTCTGGCTTGCCCCTTCAGCTAACCAAAACCGACGCCCCAAACACGCGGGTGTCTCTGACACCCCTCGCGCGCTCCTGGCCCTTATCGCCAGGCGCCTGCCTTTTATAATGGAAAGAACCAACCTTTTGACCTCCTTTCAGGATTTCGGCCTCGCCGATCCCATCTCGCGTGCGCTCAAGGAAGAGAATTATTTCACGCCCACGCCTATCCAGACTCAAACCATTCCTCTCGCACTTGCCGGCCGCGACGTCGTCGGCATCGCCCAGACCGGCACCGGCAAGACCGCAGCCTTCGCGCTTCCCATCCTGCATCGCATTCTGGAGAACCGCATCCGGCCGCAGCCCAAAGCCTGCCGCGTGCTGGTGCTGAGCCCGACACGTGAGTTGTCCGGACAGATTCTCGACAGCTTCAATGCCTATGGCCGTCACCTGCGCCTGACTTCCGCGCTCGCGATCGGCGGCGTACCGATGGGGCGTCAGGTCCGCTCGATCATGCAGGGCGTCGAGGTCCTGGTGGCAACGCCCGGCCGCCTGCTCGATCTCGTGCAAAGCAACGGCCTGAAGCTCGGACAGGTCGAATTTCTCGTTCTCGACGAGGCCGACCGCATGCTGGACATGGGCTTTATCAACGACATCCGCAAAATCGTCGGCAAACTGCCGGTCAGGCGGCAGACGCTGTTCTTTTCGGCCACCATGCCCAAGGATATCGCCGAACTCGCTGAACAAATGCTGCGCGATCCGGCGCGGGTGGCGGTGACCCCGGTTGCCTCCACGGTCGAGCGCATCACCCACCGCATCATCCAGGTCGATCATTCCGCCAAGCCCGCCTTCCTGGCGCAGCTCCTGAGCCAGGAGCCGGTCGACCGCGCGCTGGTGTTTACCCGGACCAAGCATGGCGCGGACAAGGTGGTGAAGGGTCTCGCCAGGGCTGGTATCCGCGCCGACGCCATTCACGGCAACAAATCGCAGAACCATCGCGAGCGGGTGCTGGCGGCATTCCGCTCCGGCGCGATCCGCACCCTGGTCGCCACCGACATCGCCGCCCGCGGCATCGATGTCGACGGCATCAGCCATGTGGTGAATTTCGACCTTCCCAACGTTCCCGAAACCTACGTCCATCGCGTCGGCCGCACCGCGCGCGCCGGCGCCGAGGGCGTCGCGATCTCGCTGATCGCCGGCGGCGAGGATATGGGATATCTTCGCGACATCGAAAAGCTGATCCGCATCGCCTTGCCGAGGGAAGACCGCCGCACGCCAGGTCACCGCGACTCCGCGCCGGTGCCGTCGCAGCATCGCGGCGGACGATCCGCGCCACGCGTGCATGCGGCAAGGGTCAATGAGGCCGCGCCCGGATCGAAAGGTCCTCGCCGCCGCCGCCGTCCCGGTGGTAGTAATGCGTCGCCTCAAACCGGCCGGCACGAGGGCAACCGGCAAGAAGCGGTGCGTCCGTCGCAGGGCGGTGGCAAGGCCGAAGGCATGCAAGGCGTCGCCTTCCTGCATCGCGAAAGTCGTCCAAATACCCGGCCCAACCGCACCCAGCGGCCGCAGCGCTGATCGCCGATCGATCTGGAGAGAACCATGGCTAAAGAAGAGCTGATCCAGTTCGAGGGACTGGTAACCGAAATCCTCCCCGATGCACGCTACCGCGTGCAGCTCGACGCCGGGCACGAGATCGTTGCCTACACCGCGGGCAAGATGAAGAAGAACCGGATCAAGACACTGGCGGGGGACCGGGTAACGATCGAGATGTCGCCATACGATCTCGAGAAAGGCCGGCTGATCTTCCGCCACAAGGACGAACGTCCGGGAGGCGGAATGCCGCGCGGTGCGCCGCCGCGCGGCCAGTTTCGCCGCCGCTGAGCCTGCGCCACCGCCCCGGCATCGTACATGGCGACATTGTGTCGATGCGGGGGCGAAGCCCCGGACCCCGACGAAACCGGGCTGATCAAAAAATCGTGCACCTCAGGATTGTTTTGGGGGCTCGCTTCGCATAATATGCATTTCATCGATTTTCGGCCGGACTTAGCTATCCACCGGTACAGCCGGTTTAGACGCTGACGACCCTTCCAAAAATTCGATCTCACCAGCCCACGAAGGTGGGCTTCTAGTATATCTATCTTGAGAAGGGACTACCCCCGTGAGCATGGGAACCGTGAAGTGGTTTAACGCGACCAAGGGCTTCGGCTTCATTCAGCCGGATGATGGTGGCAACGACGTGTTCGTGCACATCAGCGCCGTCGAGCGCGCCGGACTTGGAACGCTGCGTGAAGGCCAGAAGATCAGCTACGAGATCGTGGCGGATCGCCGCTCTGGCAAGTCTTCGGCCGACAATCTGCGCGCCGCCGGCTAATCGAAGATCGTTCAGCCCGACGCGCCAACGCACGGACTTGCGAAATTTGATCCGTTGAGATTCGGCCCGCCGAAAACGCTATCTGCCGAATAGAAGCTGATTACAAAAGGCCGCGCCGACCGCGCGGCCTTTTACGTTGAACGGCGCCCGCTTGGCACGATCGCAACCTGCGCCGCTGCCGTCATACTGGCGCGCATGGCGGAAGAGAAGTGCCTGCAGGCGGCGTCGGATAGATAACGCACGGATTCTGACGCGGCCGCGTATAGGCGGTGGAGGTCAGGTTAATTCCCGACTTCGACATCACGTAGCCGACCGTGGGCAAGTAGAGATAACTGACTTCGCCCATGATCAGATAGCTGTTGGCTATCGCGAGAGCCGTCGGTATCCCGACTATAGAATCCTTCGACCGTGCCGCCGACCCCTTGCTCCACTGCACCCGCGCCTTCAGCGTAATTGGGTCGACATACAATTCGGTGATCGTGGCTTGCACTGGCCCCGGTGGATAGGGCGTCAGCATAGCGTTCTTGATGGTAAAAAAATTATTCAGGTCGGCGTCGGCGACCGAGGACGACTGCGAAGTCAAATCGGAGAGGGTACGCGCCACCAGTGTGACCTTCCGGTCGACGGCGACGCCGGAAGAGAGCTCGACCGTTCCGAAGAACATCACCAGCATGATCGGAACGATCATGGCGAATTCGATCGCTGCAAGTCCCCTGCGATCCGCGATCAGGTCGCGGACGGAAAGCCTTGCCCGGTACCACAGCTTCAACATCGACATCGTTGCACCAATCTAGGATCTAACTGGTCAAGTAGTAGAACAGGCGCCGCTGGCGAAAGGCTCGTTGCGGAACGCGGCCGTGGCGGCAAGCAGCCGCTGGTTGCCGGCCAGATTCGAGATGTTGTAGCCAAGTCCGGTGACGAACAGCGGCCATTGATAGAACAGCCTCACGACGACAATGCTGCAGGCAGTCCCCGGATTGTACTGCATGTTGTTGATGAAATTGCCGCTGGCGTCGA
>JBDTKD010000239.1:0-6430 GCA_039935515.1 Bradyrhizobium sp. | reverse complement strand
GCTCCATCCGGGCTACTTGGCTGTACGCCCCCTCACCCCAGATTCAATTCCTTGAAGAAGTCGTTGCCCTTGTCGTCGATGATGATGAAGGCCGGGAAATCCTCGACCTCGATGCGCCAGATCGCTTCCATGCCGAGGTCGGGATATTCCACCACCTCGACTTTCTTGATGCAGTGTTCGGCAAGGTTGGCCGCAGCCCCTCCGATCGAGCCGAGATAGAAGCCGCCGTGCTTCTTGCAGGCCTCGCGCACCGCGACCGCGCGGTTGCCCTTGGCCACCATCACCATCGAGCCGCCGGCGGCCTGGAATTGATCGACGAACGAATCCATCCGGCCCGCGGTGGTCGGACCGAACGCACCGGAGGCGCAACCGTCCGGCGTCTTGGCGGGGCCGGCGTAGTAGACCGGATGGTTCTTGAAGTAATCCGGCAAGGGCTCGCCGTTCTCGAGCCGCTCGCGCAATTTGCCGTGGGCGGAATCCCGCGCCACGATCATGGTGCCGGTGAGCGACAGCCGGGTCTTGATCGGATGCTGCGACAACGTCGCCAGAATATCGGCCATCGGCCGGTTGAGATCGATTCTGACGACCTCGGCGCCGAGCGACGGTTCGACCGCCGGCAGATATTGCGCGGGATTGTGCTCGAGCTCTTCGAGATAGACGCCGTCTTTGGTGATCTTGCCGAGCACCTGGCGGTCCGCCGAGCACGACACGCCGAGGCCGATCGGCAGCGAGGCGCCATGACGCGGCAAGCGGATCACCCGCACATCGTGGCAGAAATATTTGCCGCCGAACTGGGCGCCGACGCCGAGCGACTGCGTCATCTTCAGGATCTCCTGCTCCATTTCGAGATCGCGGAAGGCGTTGCCGTCGGCCGAGCCATGGGTCGGCAGCGCGTCGAGATAGCGCGCGGAGGCGAGCTTCACCGTCTTCATGCAGAGTTCGGCCGAGGTGCCGCCGATCGCGATCGCCAGATGATAGGGCGGGCACGCCGCAGTGCCGAGGGTAAGCACCTTCTCCTTCAGGAACGCCAGCAGGCGATCTCTGGTCAGCACCGAGGGCGTGGCCTGGAACAGAAAGCTCTTGTTGGCGCTGCCGCCGCCCTTGGCCATGAACATGAACTTGTAGGCGTCATCGCCTTCGGCATAGATCTCGCACTGCGCCGGCATGTTGTTGGCGGTGTTCTTCTCCTCATACATCGACAGCGGCGCCACCTGCGAATAGCGCAGATTGCGGCGCAGATAGGCGTCGCGGGCGCCCTCGCTCAAGGCGGCCTCGTCATCGCCGTCGGTGAGGACGTTGCAGCCCTTCTTGCCCATGATGATCGCGGTGCCGGTGTCCTGGCACATCGGCAAGACCCCGCCGGCGGCGATGTTGGCGTTCTTCAGGAAATCGAAGGCGACGAACTTGTCATTGTCGCTCGCCTCCTTGTCGTCGAGGATGCTGCGCAACTGCTTGAGATGGCCGGGCCGCAGGTAATGGTTGATGTCGCCGAATGCCGCCTCCGACAGCGCCCGCAGCGCCTCGCGCGACACCACCAGCATGTCCCGGCCCAGCACCTTCTCGACCCGCATGCCGTCGGCCGTGACCTTCTTGTAGGGCGTGGTGTCGGGCCCGAGCGGAAACAGCGGGGTGTGCCTGTAGGGCGGCACGGCCTTGGGGTCGGGAAAGGCGGTGGGGGCATTCATGGCTTGGCTCGCAGGGTTGGGGGCCGCCCGCTTCGAGGCGCGTACGGTCGCCCGTTCTAAGCACTTTTGGAATAAAGGAAAGGTTCCGATGTCCTGCTGCAGGCCGTGGGCGGCGCGTCCGGAACACGAAGCGTCATCCTCCCTTTCCACCCTGTTTCTCCGCATAGGCGTCCACCAGCGCACGGATCATGCGCTGGTAGGGCACCGGCGTTGCCGCGCCGCGCGCTTGAAAAAACGTCACGGAGCGCTGCGACAGGCTTAGCGTCACCTTCACATTGTCCTCGCGCAGCACCAGCATGTCCGGCGACGGCAGAAAGTCCTCGAGTGGAAGCGAACCGAGGGCTGGGGGATTTCTGCCGATGGGCAGCAGCAGCAGCACGGTTACGGGGCCGTCGCGGGCGACCTTCTCACGCCGACGGGGCTCAGCGCGGCACTAGAGCGGACAACCACCCCACCAGAGCGTCCGATGCGGTGGGATCTAGTGGCCCGAGCCAGCCAGCTTTATCGGCCGCGTTTTTCGCGGCCGATTGCGACTTGAGCCACCGCATGGGACGCATCACTCCCGGTTTTTATCGTCACTGCGGGGTTCAGCTCGCCAGTCGCGATCAACCTTTTGGTCGTAATGATCGGCGTTATCCGGGCTCATCCCACCAGCCTTACCTACCGTCTGCTGATCATCGCTCGGTTTCACCTTCCAATCGCGATCGACCGTACGGTTGTCGGGCGTGGATTGGTCAACGCCTTTTTGCTGCTGCGTGCTGACCGATGGTTTAGTGTTATCTTGTGCGAAAACAGGATAAAGCGCCGACGATGCCAATAAGAACGTAGTGAATGTGACCATGCGCATGACGAACAAGCTCCTTTGGTTGCCGTTTGCCCCTCTTTAGTCCGGTCAGTGTCACTGACCTTTCTCTTTGATTTGCCCACTGCTGTCGATCACGAGGTTGACTTCCTTGCCGTTCTTGATCGCCTTGGCCGACGTGCCTTCGGCAGTGGATTTGATATCTCGAACTTGCGAATAACCCGCAGTTTCGAGCTTGGTTACAAGTTCCTCTTGGGTCAGAGCATGGGCGGGCGAAAAGACGCCCAACATCACTAGAGAGCAAAGGAATGTTCGAGATAACGCCCGTACCGACATGATCTGTCCTCCGTATTGGGAACCACGAAACATGCTCCGAAAGTTCAACCCGCAATCCACGCAGCCGTTCCCTTAGATGAACTCGACAGAGCAAAACCGACACGAAAAGGCTTCGATAGCTTAGGGTCGCAATGCAGCACACGAGGTTAGAATCATCGGAATCGGGCGGATGGTCCATCGAGCACTCGAAGAGGAAGGCCGAACGTCAGTCCGGCGCGGACTTCGTTTACCGGGCGGCCATTGGTGAGAGCGTGCCGGAGACCGACGTCGAAACTGAGATTGTCGCGCACCTGCCAAATGAGACCGACCAGAGCGGATACCGTGTTGAATTGGCCGAATGCCTGTTCGACGAAAAACTCTGCAACCGGCCGGACAGACCATTTTGATGGTCCCTCGATGATCGCGCCAAGAAACAGGTCCGTGTGATGGTCGCGGGTGAGAGCCGTCTCAGCATCCAAGTGGATGGTGCCCCAGTCCCAGCGCTGCGACACGATGCCGGCCAGGCTGGCGCCGACGCCCGACCCGCCGGTGTCGTCCGGCATTAGAGCGCCGAATTCCGTCGCGACACTCGGCCCGGTCTTATCCTGCAGACTGCCGGGCACCAGGACGTGTTTAAGGAATGCCCCCGCCGCCGTAAGACTGGCGGAGCCTGATGGCGACAATGGCCATTGGCCCTGTCCCTCCAGCACGGCCTCCCATCCTTCAGCTAACCCGTAGTTGAAGACCGTGGCTGGTGCGATGAGAGTGGTACCCGTGCTATCGCGCAGGCGGCCGGCCGGTTCCAACTCGATTTCTACGTGACCCGGGGCAGCTACGGCCGCGTCGGTCCCGTCAAACGGACGATAAGCGACAGCGGGGCCGGGCCATGCTGCGAGGCTCGAAGCGACGCATGAACCCGAGACGATCCGTTGCACGAACCGCTGCTTGTGAAATGGAGGCCTCGCGAACATGCATCAGTCCTGCGTCGCCGTCGATCAAGGTATTGGTCGAAACACCCATATAGCCGCCAGCTCGGCCGCGCTTGTCCGGACAGCGACCAGCAGACGATCAATTTCAGGCACGAAGAGCGACGTGCGTGCGCCGGACACGGTGGGGATGCGCGCGGCCCGCCGGTACGTCATCCCCTTCGCTTCCAAAACGTCGACAAAACCGGCCCCGCAGCTGACGTAAACGCGGCCACGCTTGCCATCGATGAACAGGTCATCAGCGTCGCCACAGGTGTCGGCGGCCGTGATCAGCTTGCCGCCTGTCATGGAGAAGACGCCAAGCTCGGCAGGCGCCCGAAAAATCACCAGGACTTGGCGGCGCACGGGATCGAGGGCCATCGGGAAGTTCGCGCCGTGGTCGGGTATCGGCCATTTACCAGTCTGTTTTTGCGAGGCCCGGTCCGCGACGGCGATACCATGGGCATCCGGTACATTGACAAAGATTTGGCCGGCATCGTGATCGATCTGGAAGCCTTCGGGGTGCGCCTTCACTGGGATGTCGCCAACCTTGCTGCGAGTCGTGGGATCGATGACAGCCAATGCGCCGCTGCCATAGCCGACGAAAATCCGATTGGCTGCGGTATCGACGCGAACATTGTCTGCGTCGCTGCCAAGCTCAATCTGGCCCGCGGATTTGTATTCGTTTCCTTCAAGCAATCGCACCGAACCGTCGCCGGCGTTGGCGATATAAAGCATGTCTGTGGAAGGTTCGTAGCCGACGCCTTGCGGCTCTTTCAGTCCCGCAATCGTTTGCAGCAATTTGCGGTTGGCGAGATCGACCACGCCAACACTGTCATTGCCCAATTCGGCCACGAACAACCGCTGCCGTTTCAGATCGACCGCCATATGGTCGATTCGCCCGTGCACATTGCCAAGCGAAATTTTGGCTTCGAGCTGGAGCGGCGCTGTCTCCGCCGGCTGGGCGACCGTGGGCGAACCCACACCAGACAGCGTCACGGCGGCGAGGAACAGTCCATCGATTATCCCAAATCGCGGCAACACAATCACACCATCCTTCCGTGAAGCAAAGCCATGGGCGAAAATGACGACGACAACAATCGTTCCAGATCGGCTAGGCGAAATTAAAGGATTAGCTCTTCCCGGTTGCCGTCTTATCGAGTGCGGCAGTGGCAGTTACGGCCGGAGCGTCGAGTTTCTCGGCGCCGGAAAAGTCAGCATCGCGCCGCACATCGACGATGATCGGTGCGGCTTGGGAGTCGAGCCGTGCGTACATGTCTTCAGGTGGAATGGAGGGGCTGCTTTGGTCCATGCGCAATTTCCTCGACGAGTCGAGCGTTGCGCAGTCGTTGGACCGGGGTCTCAAGAGGAGACTGCATATTCCCCTGAGGCGCTTGTTTAATTGCCTTGTTGGCGAAAGCAAACGGACCCCATGAGCGCGAGGCATCACAAATCCGTGCGGGCGGGAACTTGCACCGGTTGGTTCGCCTCTGTCGAGGTCAGTGCAGGCGCGCACGGGCCAAAAAAGTGCAACACGGGAAATAAAAGGCTGCGCCGGATGTTTTGGAGTTTGGTACTTGGACGTACCACTCCTAACTCGGCTCCGGCGCCTCCAGCGCTGGGGCCGCTTTGCACGACCTTGATGCCGCCGTCCGCGAGCGGACGTTTTGGCTTTGCAGCAGCCCCGAAAGCGCGGCGCTTACGCAATGCACCATCGCCCCACCCGGTGCCCGCAGGGCGCTTGCGTAAGTTCTGATCTCGGACTAGCCTTGCAAACACGGGGACGAAGCAGACTCCCCATCAGGCGGCCTCCGTCCAAGCTCTGCGCACCACTCGACGTGTTCGGGGGATTGCGCATGGACGGCAGCGGCTGAGGGATGACGAGCGTTACGACCGAGCCACGGGCACCAACCGGTGCGTCGCTGATCGCGCTGCTCTACGCGGCGCGCGGGCTGCGCGGATTTGGCGACGGCTTTGCCATCATTATCCTGCCCGCCTATCTGACGGCGCTCGGTTACGGCGCCGTCGCGGTCGGGATCGTTGCCACCGCTTCCTTGCTTGGAACGGCAATGCTGACCTTGATGGTCGGCTGGATCGCGCCGCGCCATGACCTGCGTGCACTGCTGATCTTTGGCGCCATGCTGATGGTGGCAACCGGCCTTGCGTTTCCCGGCGCAGAGCATTTCGTCATGATCTTGGTGGTCGCGTTTATTGGCACCATCAACCCGTCGGGCGGCGATCTCGGCGTCCTTGTTCCGCTCGAGCACGCGGTGCTGGCACGCAACGCGTCCGACGAGCGGCGCACGCAGGTGTTTGCGCGCTATAGCCTGATCGGAGCGCTTTGTACCGCAGCCGGATCGCTTGCGGCATCCACGCCCGATTTCCTCGTTTCGCACGGGACCACGAAGCTCGGTGCGCTCCGCATGATGTTCTATGCTTATGCCGCGCTCGGCGTTTGCAGCGCCGTACTCTATCGTCGGGTCCCGCACGCGCGTGCCGAAGAGAACGTCCGGCCGGCGCCACTGGGACCTTCGCGCGCAACGGTCTACAAGCTCGCCGCGCTGTTCAGCGTCGATGCCTTCGCCGGCGGATTCGTTGCCCAATCCCTGCTGGTGCTCTGGCTGTTCGAGCGTTTTGACCTGTCGCTATCCGCGGCGGGATTG
>JBDTKD010000238.1:0-4528 GCA_039935515.1 Bradyrhizobium sp. | reverse complement strand
AGCCGGGCAAGCTCAATTACGCCTCATCCGGCCAAGGCACGCCCTATCACATGGCCGGCGAATTGTTCAAGAGCATGGCCGGTATCGACGTCGTGCACGTTCCCTACCGCAGCAGCGGCGATGCCCGTAGTGGTGTCATCGGTGGACAGGTGCAGATGATGATCGACGCGGTTCCCACCATGGCCCCCAATGTCAGCGCGGGCCAGGTGCGCGCACTCGCCACCACCGGCAAAGAGCGGTCGCATGTTCTGCCTGACGTGCCGACAGCAATCGAAGCCGGCGTCCCCGGGTACGAGGCGACGATCTGGCTCGGATTGATGGCCCCGGCCGGCACGCCGAAGCCGATCGTCGACAAGCTGAATGCCGCCATCAATGCGGTGATCAAGCGGCAGGACGTCGTCAAGCTGTGGGCCGCCCAGGGCGCGATACCGATGTCGATGACGCCGGAACAGTTCGACAAATATCTGCGCGGCGATATTGTGAAATGGGCCAACGTGGTCAAGCAAATCAGCGACAAGCCGCAATAGAGTGCTCATCTCCATGCCCGGCATTCGATTCTACCTCAATGGCGTCGAGACCGAGGTCGACGCCCATCCCGACCGGACGTTGCTGGATATCCTGCGCGGACCGCTCGGCTTGACCGGGGCGCATTTCGGTTGCGGCGCCAATGAATGTGGCGCCTGCAACGTCATCGTCGGCGATCGCGCGGTCGCCGCATGCGAGACGCCGTTTTGGTCGGTGGCGGACAAGGACGTCACCACGGTCGAGGGACTTGGAAATCAGCGGCAGCCGCACCCTCTGCAGCGCGCCTTCATTGCCGAGCAGGCCCTGCAATGCGGCTATTGCGTGTCCGGCATTCTGATGAGCGCCGCCGCGTTGTTGAGGCAAAACCCCGATCCCACCGCCGCGGAGGTGAAATCGGCGCTGGACCGCAATCTCTGCCGGTGCGGATCGCACAATCGAATTGTGAAGGCGGTATTGCGCGCGGCGGCAGAGATGGCAGCCCGATGACAGAGCCCGCGCGCGTACCGCCGAACCTGCCAGTCAGCCTTGCGGCGAATCCGATGCTGTCGTCATGGGTCCAGTTCTCTTCGGACGGCGAGGTGACGATCTCGCCGGGCAAAGTGGAGATCGGGCAAGGCATCGTGACGGCGCTTGCCCAGATCGCCGCCGACGAACTCGATGTCGATATCGGCCGTGTGCGGATGGTCCGCGCAACAACCGCGGGCAGCCCGAACGAAGGCGTCACCTCGGGCAGTCTTTCGGTGCAGCAGTCCGGGCGCGCCTTGCGGCATGTGTGCGCCGAAGTGCGGCAGATATTCCTGAGTTTCGCGTCGGACCGCCTGGGTATCGGAATCGACGCGCTCAACATCAAGGACGGAATCCTGTCGGGGCCCGGCAACGCGCAAACCAGTTACTGGGAGCTTGCGGGCGAGGTGTCGCTGGATCGGGAGGCGACGCCGGGCGCCGCACCGAAATCAGCGGCGCAGCGCGCACTGGCAGGCCATTCGGTGCAGCGGCTCGACATTCCGGACAAGGTGTTCGGGCATCGGCGTTTCATTCACGATTCGGTGTTGCCCGGCATGCTGCATGGTCGCGTACTGCGACCGGAGATCTCTGGCGCGAGGCTTGTGGGCCTGCAGGACAAGGAGGCGCGTGCCGTCGCCGGCCTCCTCGCCATCGTGCGCGACGGAAGTTTCGCCGGCGTCGTGTGCGAAGCCGAGGACAGAGCCGAAGCTGCCCTGAAGGCGCTGCGCAAGGGCGCGACGTGGTCGGCAGGCGAAGCTCTCCCCGATGAAGACCGGCTGTCGGAATGGCTGAAGGCCCAGCCGGCAGAACTCACGGTCATCGACGAGAGAACCGCGGCTGGCGCTCCCGACAGGAAACGCACGATCCGCCGGCAATACAGCCGCCCCTTTATCGCCCATGGGTCGATCGCGCCTTCCTGCGCCATGGCGCAGTGGACGGGCAATCAGGTCCATGTCTGGACCCACAGCCAGGGCGTCTACCTTCTCCGCGCCGATCTCGCGCTGGTGCTCAAACTGCCGCTCGAAAATATCACGGTCGAACACCTCGAAGGCGCCGGCTGCTACGGCCACAATGCCGCGGATGATGTCGCCCTTGACGCGGTCCTGCTCGCGAAGGCGGCCGGCGGACGGCCGGTTCGCGTGCAATGGTCGCGTGAAAGCGAGATGTCGCACGCCCCGTTCGGGGCGGCGATGGCGATCGAGATCGAGGCCGACCTCGACGCGGGTGGCGAGATTGTCGACTGGCGGCACAGTATCTGGAGCAACGGCCATACGGCACGGCCGGGGCGTGCGACCACACCGGCGCTGCTCGCGGCGACCGAACTTTCAAATCCATTTCCGCGCACCATTTCGACTAATCCACCGCAGGCAAAGGGCGGCGGGGCCGATCGCAATTCGATTCCACCCTATGACTTGCCGGCGTGGCGGATCGAATCCCACCGCCTGACAACCATGCCGATCCGAACCTCGGCGCTGCGGACACTTGGCGCGCAGGCCAATGTTTTCGCGGTCGAATCATTTATCGACGAAATCGCCGCCGAACGCGGCGACGATCCGGTCGATTTTCGGCTCCGTCATCTTTCGGATATGCGGGCCAGGGACGTGATCGTCGCTGCCGCCGCCCGCGCGAACTGGAAGCCGGGCAGGCAACCAGGTCGGGGTTACGGGCTCGGCTTCGCGCGATACAAGAGCACCGGCGCCTATTGCGCCGTCGTCGCCGATGTCGAGGTCGCCGAGGATATCCGTGTCAACCGCCTGACCATTGCGGTCGATGTCGGCGAAGCGATCAATCCGGACGGCGTGATCAACCAGATCGAAGGCGGCGCGATTCAGGCCACCAGTTGGGTATTGAAGGAACGGGTCCGCTTTGACCGGCAGCGCATCACCAGCAACACCTGGTCGGCCTATCCGATCCTCCGTTTCAGCGAGGTGCCCGAGGTGCAGGTCGAGATCATCCAGCGGCCCGAGATCGAGCCGGTCGGCGCCGGTGAGGCGGCCCACGGCCCAGTGACGGCAGCGATCGCCAATGCGGTGTTCGATGCGCTGGGGGTGCGGGTTCGCGACCTGCCGCTCACCCGCGACAGGCTTGTTGCGGCGATGGAATCGAGTCCGTGAGCAGCCTGAATATCTTGAGCGGCGGCGCGGCCCAGGGTCTGGTCGCCAGTCTGGCGCCGACATTCAAGGTGCTGACCGGTTTTGACATCACCGGTGAGTTCGGCGCGGTCGGCGCCATGGCCGACAAGCTGCGAAACGGCGTGGCCACCGACATCGTGGTCCTGACAGCGGCGATCGTGGCGAAGCTCGCGACTGAAAAACTCGTGGTTTCCTCCTCGATAGCGGACGTCGGGCTGGTCGAGACTTCGCTGGCCGTCCGTGCCGGCGAGCCGCAGGTTCGAGCCAACGATGCGGCAATGCTGCGCGAGGCATTGCTCGCCGCCGATGCGATCTTCGTTCCGGATACCAGGGCATCAACGGCCGGAATCCATGTTGCAAAGGTGCTGCAGCAGTTGGGCATTGCCGAGCTGGTTTCGGCCCGGCTCAAGATCTTTCCGAATGGCGCGACCGCCATGCGTCAGCTTGCGGCATCCGACGCGACGACGCCAATCGGCTGCACCCAGTCGACCGAGATCAACAGCACCCCAGGCGTGGTGCTGTCGGGATCTCTGCCAGCGGGCTGCGACCTCTCTACCATGTATACGGCAGCGGTGACCACTGGCGCAGTCCATGCCCGACAGGCCCGTGACTTGATCGGTTTGCTGATTGCCGCCGATCAGCACGAGGTGCGGCAGCGGGCTGGATTCCTGAACGCGGGAAAATAGCGGCGCACTTGCCGCGCCGCTATTTTGGCAATTGCGTCAGACCGGTCGGCGGGCCGTCGATGCCGGTCCAGCCACCGTCGACAAACAACGTGCTGCCGCTCACGTAGCTCGCCGCGTCGGAGGCCAGATAGGCGACCGCGGTTGCGACTTCGTCGGCGCTGCTCCAGCGATTGAGCACCGTGTGCGCCGCGTAGAGACTGTAGATGTCCGGCCGTTCCTTGAACGGACGTGTCAACGCGGTCTCGGCGATGCTCGGCGCAATGGCGTTGACGCGAACCCCGAAGCGGCCGACCTCGGAGGCGAAGCCCTTGACCAGGAGGCCGATTGCAGCCTTCGTCGACCCGTATACGGCAAGCCCCGGCTCGATGGTCACCGCACGAACTGAGGAACAGGCGATCAGGCTGCCGCCGCGCTGGTCCATCATGATGCGGCCGAAAGCCTGAAAGAACCACACCGTGCCTTTGATGTTGAGGTTGATGACGCGGTCGAGATCCTCCTCGCTGTAGTCGAGGATGGTCTTGCGGATGTTGAGGCCGGGCGTCGTGACCGCAATATCGAGCCGCGGGAATTTCCGCAGGGCCCTGGACGCAAGCGCGTTGACGGAAGCGGCACTTGCGGCATCGCAGATCGCAGCTTCGGCTGCGCCGGTCTGCGCGCGGATGCCGGCAGCGGTCGCCTCCG
>JBDTKD010000237.1:0-15388 GCA_039935515.1 Bradyrhizobium sp. | reverse complement strand
CGGAAAATGGGGCCGCGTTTCAAATTCCGTCGTGGCCGGGCTTGTCCCGGCCATCCACGTCTTTCTTGTTTCGTTGCCGCAAAGACGTGGATGCCCGGGACAAAGCCCGGGCATGACGTTCTATGGGCTGTATTTCGAGTCAGACCGTCAGGAGACGACCTCGGCGGTAACGCGGCCGACGCCGGCGGCGGTCAGGCCGATCGCGCGGGCCGCACCCGTGGAGAGGTCGAGCACGCGGCCGCGGACGAACGGCCCGCGGTCATTGACGGTGACGACCACGCTGCGGCTTCCATGGGTCACCCGCAGTCGGGTACCGAACGGCAGCGAGCGATGGGCGCAGGTCATGGCACTTTGATTGAAGCGCTGGCCCGAGGCGGTCCTGCGGCCGGATTCGTTGCCATAAAACGAGGCCATCCCGGAGAACATGCGCCCGAAACCCGACGACGGGGCGATTGAGGCGTTGGCGTCACGCCAGGAGCCGCCAACGCTGGCGTGATGGACATGGCGGTGGCCGTAATGATGGTGATGGTGATGCCTGTGGGTCTTGGCTGACGCTTCGGTAATGCCGCCGCCGAACATGAGAGTTGCGGCGAAAACAGCCACCGCTGTACGCGACTGGGTTGCATTCCCGAGTGCGATTTTCTTCAATGTTAGCATATATTGGTCCCTCAAACGAGTAATGCCACATAGATGGCAAGTGGAGCCCCGGCCCGTGGTGGGTGCCGAGCCGTTTGGTTGGCTAATGAGGCGTAAACGGGGCAGTAGAACCATTTTGTCTCCGGGTGAAACATCTTGTTACTGAGGTCAGCGGGCCGCGGAAACTTTTCGAGTAAGTGAATTAACAATTTATTAACCAAGGTAATACATAGAATTACTGTCAAACCAAGTTATTGCCGGCAACCACGAGGTTTGAGCAAGTAATGCCTTATTCGAAAGGTCCGAAGGTAGCCCCGGTTCCTCCGCGAATCGCTCACGCGGCCATGCATCGATCGGCGGAACGATTGGCCCGCGGGCTGACACCGAAATCCCGGTCGATCATCGCGGTGGGCGGCGCGAGTTTGCCGGCGGGAACGGCGTGCCAAGCGCCCTGCAAAAAGCGCCGCAAAACAAGCTCCGGCAAGCTGGCGCCCGGCGCTGCCGTCATGTTGCACCTGCGCTCTCGCTATGTTAGCAAAGCCGCGATTTTAACGGTCCCGGTATCACCCGTACCGGTCGAAAATCGAAGTCCCGCTTGAATTCCAAGGGCTTGGATCGCTAGGCGCCGCATTGTGGCGACGGTTTTTCCCTTGCGAGTTCGACAGCTATTAAAGAGCGCGCTGTGGCTGCTGAAGATCCGTCGGTTTCGGGAGTGTCCGGTCGTTACGCGACGGCCTTGTTTGAACTGGCGCGCGACGAAAAGTCGATCGACGCGGTGAGGGCCGATCTCGATCGGTTCGAGGCCATGCTGGCGGACAGTGCCGATTTGAAGCGGCTGGTGCGCAGCCCGGTGTTTTCGGCGGATGCGCAATCGAAAGCGCTGGCAGCCGTGCTCAACCAGGCCGGCATTTCAGGCATCGCCGCCAACTTCCTGAAGGTTCTCACCGCCAACCGCCGGCTATTTGCCGTCAGCGACGTGATCCGCGCCTTCCGCGCGCTGGTGGCGAGCTTCAAGGGCGAGGCGACGGCCGACGTCACCGTCGCCGAACAGCTCAGCGACAGGAATCTCGACGTGCTCAAGACCGCACTGAAATCAGTGACGGGCAAGGACGTCGCGCTTAACGTGAATGTCGATCCCTCGATCATCGGCGGCCTCGTGGTCAAGCTTGGCAGCCGCATGGTGGACAGTTCGCTTCGCACCAAACTCAATTCGATCAAGCACGCGATGAAAGAGGCAGGCTGATGGACATTCGCGCCGCGGAAATCTCCGCGATCCTCAAGGACCAGATCAAGAATTTCGGCCAGGAGGCCGAGGTTAGCGAAGTCGGACAGGTGTTGTCGGTCGGCGATGGCATCGCCCGCGTCTATGGCCTCGACAACGTCCAGGCCGGCGAGATGGTCGAGTTCGAGAACGGCACGCGCGGCATGGCGCTGAACCTCGAAACGGACAATGTCGGCATCGTGATCTTCGGCGCCGACCGCGAGATCAAGGAAGGCCAGACCGTCAAGCGCACCGGCGCCATCGTCGATACCCCGGTGGGCAAGGGTCTGCTCGGCCGCGTCGTCGACGCGCTCGGTAATCCGATCGACGGCAAGGGGCCGATCCAGTCGTCGGAGCGCAAGCGCGTCGACGTCAAGGCGCCCGGCATCATTCCCCGCAAATCGGTCAACGAGCCGATGGCGACCGGGCTCAAGGCCATCGATGCGCTGATCCCGATCGGCCGCGGCCAGCGCGAGTTGATCATCGGCGACCGCCAGACCGGCAAGACCGCGATCGCGCTCGACACCATTCTGAACCAGAAGCCGCTCAACGCGCAGCCCGACGAGAAGATCAAGCTGTATTGCGTCTATGTCGCGATCGGGCAGAAGCGCTCGACGGTGGCGCAATTCGTCAAGGTGCTGGAAGAGCAGGGCGCGCTGGAATACACGATCGTGGTCGCCGCGACCGCATCCGATCCGGCGCCGATGCAGTACATCGCGCCGTTCACCGGCTGCACCATGGGCGAATATTTCCGCGACAACGGCATGCACGCGGTCATCATCTATGACGATCTGTCGAAACAGGCGGTGGCCTATCGCCAGATGTCGCTGCTGCTGCGCCGCCCGCCGGGCCGCGAGGCCTATCCCGGCGACGTGTTCTATCTGCATTCGCGCCTGCTCGAGCGCGCCGCGAAACTTAACGACGACCATGGCTCGGGATCGCTGACGGCGTTGCCGGTGATCGAAACCCAGGCCAACGACGTCTCGGCCTATATTCCGACCAACGTGATCTCGATTACCGACGGACAGATCTTCCTCGAAACCGACCTGTTCTTCCAGGGCATTCGCCCGGCGGTGAACGTCGGCCTGTCGGTGTCGCGCGTCGGATCGTCGGCGCAGACCAAGGCGATGAAGAAGGTCGCCGGCAAGATCAAGGGCGAGCTGGCGCAATACCGCGAAATGGCCGCGTTCGCGCAGTTCGGCTCCGATCTCGATGCCTCGACCCAGCGCCTGCTCAACCGTGGCTCACGCCTGACCGAACTCTTGAAGCAGCCGCAATTCTCGCCGCTGAAGATGGAAGAGCAGGTCGTGGTGATCTATGCCGGGGTCAACGGCTATCTCGACAAGCTTCCGGTCGCCAAGGTGCGTGCCTTCGAGGACGGCCTGCTGTCGCTGCTGCGCGGCAAGAACGTCGACATTCTCACCACGATCCGCGACAGCCGCGATCTTTCCGACGACACCGCCGCCAAGCTGAAGTCGGTGGTCGAGGGTTACGCCAAGACGTTCGCTTGAGTGCCGTCATGGCCAGGCATGGCCCGGCTATCCACGTCTCTGAGCGCGGGTGAACTTCAAGACGTGGATGCCCGGTACAAGGCCGGGCATGACAAAGGAGAGGCTTGCGATCGGATCGAGGGTCGGATCGCCGGGGTGAACGAAAAATGGCTTCACTTAAAGACATGCGGGTCCGCATCGCCTCGACCAAGGCGACGCAGAAGATCACCAAGGCCATGCAGATGGTGGCGGCGTCGAAGCTGCGCCGGGCCCAGAATGCCGCCGAAGCGGCACGGCCCTACGCCGAAAAGATGGACGCGGTGATCTCCAACATCGCGACCGCGGCCGTCGGCTCTCCCGGTGCGCCGGTGCTGCTCGCCGGCACCGGCCGCGACCAGGTCCGCCTGCTGCTGGTCTGCACCGGCGAACGCGGCCTGTGCGGCGCGTTCAATTCCTCGATCGTGCGCCTCGCCCGCGAGCGTGCGCTGGCGCTGATGAACCAGGGCAAAGAGGTCAAGTTCTTCTGCGTCGGCCGCAAGGGGTATGAGCAGCTGCGCCGTACCTTCGAGAAGCAAATCGTCGAGAATGTCGAGCTGCGTTCGGTCCGTCAGCTCGGCTTCGTCAACGCCGAAGATATCGCGAAGAAGGTGATTGCACGCTTCGAGGCCGGCGAATTCGACGTCTGCACGCTGTTCTATTCGCGCTTCAAGTCGGTGATCGCCCAGATCCCGACCGCGCAGCAGATCATTCCGCTCGTGGTCGAGGCGAGGCCTGCCAACGCCGGTCCGGCGACCGCCTATGAGTATGAGCCGGAAGAAGACGAGATTCTGGCCGGGCTGTTGCCGCGCAATCTCGCCGTCCAGAGCTTCCGCGCCTTGCTGGAAAACAACGCCTCGTTCTACGGCGCGCAGATGAGCGCGATGGACAACGCCACCCGCAATGCCGGCGACATGATTCGCAAGCAAACCCTGATCTACAACCGAACCCGTCAGGCCATGATCACCAAGGAGTTGATTGAAATCATCTCCGGCGCCGAGGCGATCTGACGGTCGTTTGAGCCAGAATTCGAAGGAGAGAACTTTCATGGCTACACCCGCCAACCAGAACGGACGCATCACGCAAGTCATCGGCGCCGTCGTCGACGTGCAGTTCGAGGGACATCTGCCGGCCATTCTGAACGCGCTCGAGACGCAGAACGGCGGCAGCCGTCTGGTGCTCGAGGTCGCGCAGCATCTCGGCGAATCGACGGTACGCACCATCGCGATGGATACGGCCGAAGGTCTGGTTCGCGGACAGGAAGTCAGCGACACCGGTAGCCCGATCATGGTGCCGGTCGGCACAGGGACGCTTGGCCGCATCATGAACGTGATCGGCGAGCCGGTCGATGAAGCCGGGCCGATCAAATCGGAAGGCAACCGCGCCATCCATCAGCCGGCACCGGCCTACACCGACCAGTCGACTGAATCGGAAATTCTCGTCACCGGCATCAAGGTCGTCGACCTGCTCGCGCCCTCCGCCAAGGGCGGCAAGATCGGGCTGTTCGGCGGCGCCGGCGTCGGCAAGACCGTACTGATTCAGGAACTGATTAACAACGTTGCCAAGGCGCATGGTGGCTACTCGGTGTTCGCCGGCGTCGGCGAGCGCACCCGTGAAGGCAACGATCTCTATCACGAGTTCATCGAGTCCGGCGTCAACAAGAAGGGCGGCGGCGAAGGCTCCAAATGCGCGCTGGTGTACGGCCAGATGAACGAGCCGCCCGGCGCCCGCGCCCGCGTCGGCCTCACCGGTCTCACGGTGGCCGAGCATTTCCGCGACCAGGGCCAGGACGTGCTGTTCTTCGTCGACAACATTTTCCGCTTCACCCAGGCCGGTTCGGAAGTGTCGGCGCTGCTGGGGCGCATTCCGTCGGCGGTGGGCTATCAGCCGACGCTTGCGACCGACATGGGCGCGATGCAGGAGCGCATCACCACCACCACCAAGGGCTCGATCACGTCGATCCAGGCGATCTACGTCCCCGCCGACGACTATACCGATCCGGCGCCGGCGACGACGTTCGCCCATCTCGATGCAACGACCAACCTTGACCGCGCCATCTCGGAGAAGGGCATCTATCCGGCCGTGAACCCGCTCGATTCAACGTCGCGCATGCTTTCGCCGCTGATCGTCGGCGACGAACATTACCAGACCGCGCGGATGGTTCAGCAGATCCTGCAGAAATACAAATCGCTGCAGGACATCATTGCCATTCTCGGCATGGACGAATTGAACGAAGAGGACAAGGTCACGGTCGCCCGCGCCCGCAAGATCGAACGTTTCCTGTCACAGCCATTCTTCGTCGCCGAGGTCTTCACCGGCTCGCCCGGCAAGTTCGTCGACCTCGCCGACACCATCAAGGGCTTCCGTGCCATCTGCGAAGGCAAGTACGATCATCTTCCCGAGCAGGCCTTCTACATGGTCGGTACCATCGAAGAGGCGGTCGAAAAGGGCAAGAAGCTCGCGGCCGAAGCGGCCTGACCTTCATCATGTGTCATTGCCGGGCTTGACCCGGCAATCCATCGCTCCAAGGCTTTGCTTGATGGACCCGCGGGTCAAGCCCGCGGGCGACAGGGGAGAGAACGGAAACAACATGGCCACCTTCCACTTCGATCTCGTCTCGCCGGAAAGACTCGCCTTCTCCGGCGAGGTCGACCAGGTTGACGTCCCCGGCGTCGAGGGCGATTTCGGCGTGCTCGCCGGCCACGCGCCGGTGGTGGCCGCGATCCGGCCAGGAATCCTGACGGTGACGTCGGACGGCACGCATCAGAAGATCATCGTGCTCGGCGGCCTCGCGGAAGTGTCCGACAAGGGGCTCACGGTGCTCGCGGACGTGGCGACCTCGATCCAGGAACTTGACCGGGCCAAATTCGCCGACAAGATCTCCGCCATGGAAGCCAAGCTTGCCGAGAAGGAGGGCTCGGAACTCGATCGCGCGATCGAGCGCCTCGACCAATTCAAGAGCATCCAGCACCAGCTCAACACGACGGCGATGCATTAAGGCCCTATTCGGTTCTATAGCCAATTTGCTGCACGATCGTCATTGCGAGGAGCCCTTGCGACGAAGCAATCCATCGCGCGTCATGCTCGGACTCCGGATTGCTTCGTCGCTGCCGCTCCTCCTCGCAATGACGGATGGTTGGGGCTTCATCCTTCGAGACGCTTGCTGCGCAAGCTCCTCATGATAAGGTCTCGCTAAATCCTCATGGTGAGGAGCACGTCTTCGCGCGTCTCGAACCATGAGGCCTCGAGGCACTGCGGAGATGCGTTCCGATTCATCGCGCGAATTTCGCGAAGCTTCGCGCGACCGTCCGGTACACCTCGCGGCGGAACGGCACCACCAGATCGGCGACGCGGTCGAGCCGTTCCCAGCGCCATCGATCGAATTCCGCCGGCTGGCCGTTGCGGGGTGTCAGCGGGTCGATTTCGTCGTCATGCCCGATGAAGCGCAGCGCAAACCATTTCTGGCGCTGGCCACGGAACTTTGCCAGCCGGTGCGAAAGCGAGCCATTGAACGGTGGAAATTCGTAAGTCAGCCAGTCGGTTTCGCCGAGGTAATCGGCGCTGACCACGCCGGTCTCCTTCCACAATTCGCGCATCACGGCGTTGCGCGGATTTTCCTCGGCGTCGATACCTCCTTGCGGCATCTGCCATTCGAGGCCCGGCAGAATGATTTCAGGCCCGTCGTCCCTGAAGCGCCGCCCGATCAGGACCCGGCCGGCCGCATTGAACAGCGCCACCCCGACATTGGGACGATAGGGTTTGTCCGCCGTCATGACAAAATCAGCCGCCCGCGAGCCTGGAAAATTCCTTCACCACGCGTTCGTAGACCGGCCGCTTGAACGGAACGATCAAGCCGGGAAGATTCTTCATCGGCTCCCAGCGCCAGCTCACGAACTCCGCCTTGTAGCCGCCGCCGGGATTGGCAACGTTGATCTCGCCGTCCTCGCCGGTAAAGCGGACCGCGTACCATTTCTGCCGCTGGCCACGATAGCGGCCCTTCCAGGCGCGGCCGGCGACAGTGCGCGGGATGTCGTAGATCAGCCAGTCCGCGACCTCGCCGAGCTTCTCGACCGAGCGGACGCTGGTTTCCTCGTAGAGCTCGCGCTTCGCCGCCGCCCAGGTGTCCTCGCCGGGGTCGACGCCGCCTTGCGGCATCTGCCAGACATGGGCCTCGTCGACATGTTCGATGCCGCCGGCGCGACGGCCGATGAAGACGAGCCCAGCCGCGTTGATCAGCATCATGCCGACGCAGGTCCGGTAGGGCAGGTCGTCGTGGCGCGCCATTCGGTCAAGGCCCTTTGCCGTCAAACCTGATGTCGTCGGATCGATCCGGCAGGACCGCGGCAGATCCGCCGCCGCGCCAGTCCTTAGCCTGATTTTGATTTCAGCATCGCGGTTGTCAATGGCACGAGCATAATGCCGTGGCTTTCCAATGTCTTGACCCAGGCGCCCAGGCGCTCGATCGAAACCGGCAGCGCCGAGGCGATGCCGATGGCGATACCGCGTTGTTTGGCCAGTTCCTCAAGTGTTGCCAGTGTCCGATCGATTTCCGCCGCGGTCGGCACCGCATCGATGGTGAGGTCTGCCTTGGCGAACGGCATCGCCTGGGCGGCGGCCAGCGCCGGGGCGACGCTGCGCGGCGCCGAGCCGTCGTCGAGATAGCCGAGCCCGCGTTTGGCGGCCTCGCGGATGATCGGCTGCATCACGGTGTCGGCGACGACAAAGCGGCTGCCCATGAAGTTGGCGATCCCGGCATAGCCCTGGAACCGGCTGAGATGCCAGTACAGCCGATCGATATTCTGCTCGGCGCCGAGTGTCGTGAGCAGGGTCTTCGGGCCGGGATCGTTGTCGGGATAATCGAACGGCTCCATTGGAATCTGCAGCAGGATTTCATGGCGCTGCGCGCGGGCCTGTCCGGCCAGTTTGCCGGGATCCGAGCCGTAGGGTGTGAAGGCCAGCGTGACCGCCGGCGGCAGTTTCATGATCGCCTCGGTGGTCTTGGCGGCACCGACACCAAGCCCGCCAATGACAATGGCGACCACGGGCATTTTCGCGGCCCTGGCGCGATCGGCCTCGGCGGCGTAGGCGGTAAACGGCTTCAGCCCATCGGGGGCAACCACCGGGATCATGCCGTAGCGCGATTTTTCCAGCAGGCGCTGATCGATCCCGGCCATCACCGGGGCGGGCGCAGCGTCCGTGGCCGCCTTGTCCGCGCTCTCGCCGGACAGCACGACGTCTTGCCGCGCGCCGCTTGAGCCGTCGATGATGGTGATGGTCTTTTGATCTCCCGAGGGCGCTTGCTGGGCGGCCGGTTTCAGCGCCGGCGCGGCGGCGTCCGAGGGTGTCGCGGCGGCTTTCTCGCCAGGCGGCGCTTGCGGCAGCGCGACGCGGACGACCGGCTCGCCGCCCAGTGGATTATCGTTGAAAATGGCGAAGCCGACGAAAGTCACCAGAACCAGCCCGAGCAGCACGGCCAGCCCCTGGATGGGCGTAAAAGGCAGCCGAAACCGGCGCTTCCGGCGCACCGTCTGCTGTCCGAGCGGAGCACTCAGATCGTCGGCCGTCTCTGCCATGGACCTCCCCGAATCAATCGGGGGACGATACCACGGCGGGGCCGGCGCGCGGCAGATTCGGCGCCGGCCGCTTCCGCAAAAGCGGGCCGCTCGCACTCGCGGCACGCGAAGGGCCGTCTGCAAAAAGGGCGGCCCGAAGGCCGCCCGTTCGCAAAAACGTTCAGGCGGACGCGATCAATTCGCGGCCTTGTTGCTGCCGGGCTTGTCGACGGCAGCCTTGTCGCCGTTCGCCGCAGGGGCCGGGTTGGCCTTGATGCCATGCAGCAGGTCGTCGGCCATCTTCAGGGCCTTATCGTCCTTGGCGTCCGGCGGCACGTAGGATTGCGAGCCGGTCTTCTCGTCGCCTTCGGACTTGAGATGGCCGCGCAGCGAGGCTTCGCCCTTGGTGTCGGTGCGGGCCTTCAGCTCGTCGGGCACATCCTGCAGCACCTCGATATCGGGAACGATGCCCTTGGCCTGGATCGATTTGCCCGACGGCGTGAAGTAGCGCGCCGTGGTGAGCCGCAACGCGCCATTGCCCGAGCCGAGCGGAATGATGGTCTGCACCGAGCCCTTGCCGAATGAGCGCGTCCCGACCAGCGTTGCCCGCTTGTGGTCCTGCAGCGCGCCGGCGACGATTTCCGATGCCGAGGCCGAGCCGCCATTGATCAGCACGATCACCGGCTTGCCCTTGGTCAGATCGCCCGGATGGGCGGTGCGGCGCTGGGTTTCCTCGGGGTTGCGGCCGCGGGTCGAGACGATCTCGCCGCGCTCAAGGAAGGTGTCGGACACCGTCACCGCTTCTTCCAGCAATCCGCCGGGATTGTTGCGCAGGTCGACGACGAAGCCCTTCAGCTTGTCGCCAATCTGGTTCTGTAAATTGACGATTTCCCTCTTGAGGCCTTCGGTGGTCTGCTCGTTGAAAGTGGTGATGCGGATATAACCGATATCGTCGGTTTCGACATGCGCGCGCACCGAACGGACGCGGATATTGTCCCGCACCAGCGTGACGTCGATCGGGTTGTCCTGGCCCTTGCGAATGATCTTGAGCTTGATCTTGGTATTGACCGGTCCGCGCATTTTCTCGACCGCCTGATTGAGCGTGAGGCCCTGCACGGCTTCGTCGTCGAGATTGGTGATGATGTCGTTGGCCATGATGCCGGCCTTGGACGCCGGCGTGTCGTCGATCGGCGACACAACCTTGATCAGGCCGTCTTCCATCGTGACTTCGATGCCGAGGCCGCCAAATTCACCGCGGGTCTGCACCTGCATGTCGCGGAAGCTCTTGGCATCCATGTAGCTCGAATGCGGATCGAGGCCGGACAGCATGCCGCTGATGGCGGATTCGATCAGCTTGCTGTCGTCGGGTTTCTCGACATAGTCGCTGCGGACCCGTTCGAACACGTCGCCGAACAGATTGAGCTGGCGGTAGGTGTCCGATGTCGCGGCGCGCGCGCTCGACCCCATCAACATGGAACGGGGCTGGGTCACGAACAGCGTCAATGCCGCGCCGGTGGCGGCGCTCAGGAGAACGAGAGAAGTCTTGCGCATCATCCGCGAACCTTTTCGCCTTCATTTGTGGTCCACCATGGACCTGGATCGATTGGAGTGCCGTCCTTACGGAACTCAATATAGAGTACGGGCCGGCTCGCGTTGGCGGCGAGAATGGATGCCACGCGGGACGTCGTCCCCATGGTCGCGACCGGCTCCCCCGTAAGTACAAACTGGCCGATATTAACCGAAATGCGCTCCATCCCGGCGATCAGGACATGATACCCGCCCCCGGCATTGAGGATCAAGAGTTGTCCGTAGCTGCGAAACGGACCGGCGTAAACAACCCAGCCATCACACGGTGTTGTGACCTGCGCTCCGGCCCGGGTTGCCAAGGAAATGCCTTTTCCACGCCACCGGCTCCATCGGAGCCGCCGAAATCGCGAATCTTGACGCCGTTAACCGGCATCGCAAATAAGCCCTTGGCGGAAGCAAACGCAATGGCCGGGCTGATCCGGGTCGGGTCCTTGAGAGCCTCGAGGTTAGGCTTGCCGTTGATCGTGGCCGGGGATCCCTGCAGGCTGGCGACCGCCGCCGCCTTCGCGGCGCTCTTGGAATCCTGTTCCATCTTGGCGATCAGGCCCTGCAGGCTGTCGACCTGCCGGGATAGCGTGATGGCGCGGGCGCTTTCCGCCTCCATGTCCTTTTCGATCGAGCTCTGCTGTCGCTGCCGTTCGTCGACCAGCGCTGCAAGCCGGGTTTGATCGTCCTTCAGCTTGTCGCGGTCGACCGCAAGCTGGTCGCGCTCGGAAGCGATGCTCTTGCGCAGGGTGACCAGTTCGCCGAGATCGCGCGCCAGCTGTTCGGCTCGCTTGCGCAGTTCGGGCACCACGGATCCGAGCAGCATGGCAGTACGAAGCGATTGCAGCGCGTCCTCCGGCCGGACCAGCAGCGCCGGCGGCGTGCGCCGTCCCGCGCGTTGCAGAGCGGCCAGCACCTCGACAATCTCGGAACGACGCGAATCGAGCGAACCGCGGATCTGCTGTTCACGGGTGTCGAGCGGGCGCAGCCGCGCTTCGGCGTCGTCGATCTTGGTCTCGACGCCGCGCACCTGGGCGGCAATGTCGATCAGCTGCTGGTTGAGCTTGCTGCGGTCCTGTCCGATCGCTGCGATGTCGGCCTTGAGCTTTTCCTGCAATTCCGCGGCATTCTTTTGTTGCGCGCGGGTGGCTTCGAGTTCCTGCTCGCGCTGTTTGATGGCGTCGGGCGAGGGGGCGGTCGCGGCCTGCGGCGCCTCGCCCACAACCTGCGCGGCCGCGGGCAACAGGCTCATGCCGGCAAAGCCGGCGGATAACAGCGCGATCGACAGCGGAATCCGCACTGAAGCAAGCTGGCCGCGGCGGGCGGTGTCAGGGTAGGATTGAATGTCCCGATCTGGCTGCATCTCGTCCGAATCAATGCCTGCGTTGCTCTTGCCAGCGTAGCTCATGCGCGATGATAAGGATGCCCCGCCAAAACGGTCGCCGCCCGGTAGATCTGTTCCAGAAGCATGACGCGAACCAGCTGATGCGGCCAGGTCGCGGAGCCGAACGCAAGGCTGAGCTTTGCCTTGCGCCGCAAATCGGGCGAAAGTCCGTCCGCGCCGCCGACGACGAAAATCGTGCTGGCGACCTGCTCGTCCCGCCAGCGGCCCAGATGCCGGGCAAAGGCGGCGCTGTCGATATTGTCGCCGCGCTGGTCGAGCGCCACCACGGTGGATTTCTCCGGGATGGCCGCCAGGATTGTCGCGGCTTCCTCGGCCACACGGGTTGCGGCATCGCGCGCACGGCTTTCGGGAATTTCATGAATTTCCAGACCGCGGAAGCCGAGCTTGCGGCCGATATCGTCGAAGCGCTCGCGATAGCGCTCGGCCAGTGCCCGCTCCGGACCCTGCTTCAGCCGGCCGATTGAAACGACGACAAGGCGCATAAGCGCACGCTAGCATGCGCTCCAGCCGATTCGCACCGGCCAGCGAACCTAGATCGCCTTTGCCGCCGCCGGATTCTGCGTCCACAATCTTTCCAGATTGTAGAATTCGCGTACCTCCGGTCTGAACACGTGCACGATCACGTCGCCGGAATCGATCAGCACCCAGTCGCAATTGGGCAAGCCCTCGATATGGACGCTCTTGATTCCGGTTTCCTTGAGACCCTTGGCGACATTTTCCGCGATCGCGCCGACGTGCCGGTTGGCCCGGCCCGAGGTGACGATCATGTAGTCGGAGAATGCGGATTTGCCGCGAAGGTCGATGGTGACCGTTTCTTCCGCCTTCATATCGTCGAGGCGGGAGAGGATCATCTTCAGCGTCTTGTCGGCGTCGGGTTGCGCCTTCAAGGCCGCAGCTTGTGTCGATGTTTTACGCGTCCTGGACGAAGCAGACTTGGGTAAAACAGACTTGGACAATACAGATGTGGCCAGGGACCATTCCTTTCACTGTATCGCGACCGCCGAATCCCGGCGCCCGCCAACCATACTACGCATGTGGGGGTAAATGTTTCAATATTCCAGTAAGCCCGCCCTCACCTCTCGCTCTTCCAGCTGCCGTCCGGGTTCCGCAGGCCCGTCGACGATAGCGTCAACTTCAGTCCGGTGAGAAAAACCCAGGCTGGTGCGCGCTGGTCCGCCAGTCGGGCAGCCTGAAGCTCGGGAAGCCGGTAGCGCGCGAGTGCCTGGGCCGCCGGCGCGGTCATGGCGCGAAAGCTTTGCGGCGGACGGTCGACCACCGCTATCGGCACCGCTGAAGCGATCCGCCGCCAGTCCTGCCAGCGATGAAATTGTGCGAGATTGTCGGCGCCCATGATCCAGACCAGGCGCGCGCCGGATACGCGGCGGCGCAGATAGGTAATGGTGTCGACGGTATATCTCGTTCCAATGACAGCTTCGAGACAGCTGACGTCGATGCGCGGATCGTCGGCCATTTGCCGCGCAGCCTCGGCACGCGCCTCGAGGTTGTGCAACGCACCGCGGTCCTTGAGCGGATTGCCCGGCGTCACCAGCCACCACACCCGGTCGAGCTTCAGCCGCTTGATCGCAAACAGGCTGATGGCGCGGTGCGCGAGATGCGGTGGATTGAAGGAGCCGCCGAGCAGGCCGATCCGCATGCCGTTGCTGTAAGGCGGGATCGCCTGGCAGACCGGCCGCGGCGTCACCAGGACAGGTTTCAACTGAACCACCGCGGGGGCGAGGCCGGCCTGGCGGACGCGTTTCGGTCACACCAACCGGCGCCCAGGCCTGAAAACGCGCTTGCATTCACGGCCGCGTCTGCCCGGTGCCATGGACGCGGTATTTGAAGCTCGTCAGCTGTTCGGCACCGACCGGGCCGCGGGCGTGGAATTTGCCGGTGGCAATGCCGATCTCGGCGCCGAAGCCGAACTCGCCGCCGTCGGCGAACTGGGTCGAGGCGTTATGCAGCACGATCGCCGAATCGACCTCGTTGAGAAACTGGCGCGCGGTATCTTCGTCCTCGGTCACGATCGCATCGGTGTGGTGCGAGCCGTGGTGGTGAATATGCGCGATCGCCGCGTCGACGCCATCGACCACCTTCGCGGCGATGATCGCGTCCTCATATTCGGTGTCCCAGTCTTCGTCGGTGGCGGCCTTCACCCGGGGGTCGGCGGCTTGCACGGCGGCGTCGCCGCGGACCTCGCAGCCGGCGTCGATCAGCATCTCGACCAGCGGCTTGAGGCTGGTTGCCGCGCCGGTGCGATCGACCAGCAGGGTCTCGGCGGCGCCGCAGACGCCGGGCCGCCTCATCTTGGCGTTCAGCACGATCGACTTCGCCATTTCCAGATTGGCGGCGTGGTCGACATAGACGTGATTGACGCCTTCGAGATGCGCGAACACCGGCACCCGCGCCTCGGCTTCGACGCGGGCCACCAGGCTCTTGCCGCCCCGCGGCACGATCACGTCGATGCCGCCATTCAATCCGCTCAGCAGCAGCCCGACCGCGGCGCGGTCGCGGGTCGGCACCAGTGTGATCGCAGCCTCAGGCAAGCCAGCCTCGCGCAATCCCTGCTCAAGGCAGGCATGGATCGCCCGGCACGACCGGAAACTGTCCGAGCCGCCGCGCAGGATCACCGCATTGCCGGACTTCAGGCACAGCACGCCGGCATCGGCCGCGACGTTGGGGCGGCTTTCGAAGATCACCGCGACGACGCCAAGCGGCACGCGCACGCGCTCGATGGTCATTCCGTTGGGGCGCTGCCAGCTTTCGGTGACGGCGCCCACGGGGTCGGCGATCTCGCGCACGGTGGCGACGCCATCGGCCATCGCCTCGATGCGCGCCAGGGTCAGCGTCAGCCGGTCGACGAAGGCTGAACTGGCGCCGCCGGCGCGCGCCTCCGCAACGTCTTCGGCGTTGGCCGCGAGGATCGCGGATGCCTGGGTGCGGATCGCACGCTCGATGGCGTCGAGCGCGCGATTCTTCTGCTCGGGCGCGGCCAGCGCCAGCACCCGCGCGGCGGCGCGGGCGCGGGCGGCGAGGCCGGTCATCAAGGCCGGCAGGTCGGCGTTTCCGTCGATGGCTTTCAGCGGCGCGGTCATCTCGGGTCCATGTTCCGTTAAGGCCATGCCGTAGCACGGAAATCGACGCCGCGCGAGACGCCAAGCCGGTATGGCGGGCGCGCCAAGGGCGGATCCCGTCAGAACATCGGGCGGGCGATTGCGGCCGGTTTGGGCCGACTCGGCCATTGGCCTAGCCCGCGGAAAAGGCGCCGCTCGGGCCTACCACGAGGTCGTCGCGGTGGATCATTTCGGCCCGTCCGATGATGCCGAGGATGGCCATTACATCCGGCGAGGAGCGACCCTTGATCTTGTCGGCCTCCTCGGCGTCATAGGCGACGAGGCCGCGGCCGATCTCGTGGGTGTCGGGGCCGCGCACCACC
>JBDTKD010000236.1:0-4547 GCA_039935515.1 Bradyrhizobium sp. | reverse complement strand
CCTCCATCCTTGGCCCAGCGTCCGCTTCGCCGTCACTCACCCGAGGTGGGAGCCGTATGCCCGAATCGGGCACGTACGGATCTGTGCGGGGGGCGCTCAGTAATGGGCGTCCCTACCGCGACCGCCTGCGGCGCTCCTCACCACGAGCGGTTAGACCTCATCCAGAGGAGCATCGCGAAGCGATGCGTCTCGAAGGATGAAAACCACGCCATGGCGAAGCCTGGAAGGGATCAATTCGCCGTCGGCGGAGCTGGCGTTGCCGCGGCGGGCTGCGCGGCGGCCTGCGGGGCGCGGCCGACGATCACCGTCAACAGGCCCTGTCCCCACAGGCGCTTGGCGGCGCGTTTGGCGTCATCGAGGGTAACCGCATCGACGATGGCGTTCCGCTTCTCGATATAGTCGATCGGAAGTCCGTCGAGCTGGTACTGCAGCAGCGCCGCGGCGAGCTTGGAGGAGGTGTCCAGCGCCAGCATCTGCGACCCCTTGAGATAGGACTTGGCTTCGTCCAGCTCCTGCTGGGTCGGGCCATCCTCGGCCATGCGGCGGACTTCCTTGTCGATGGCCTCGACCGTTTCGCCGGCGCGGTCGGCACGGGTGCCGGTATTGCCGACAAACAGTGCGGAATGCTCCATCCATAGCAGCGCCTCGTAGACCGAATAAGCGAGGCCGCGCTTCTCGCGAACCTCGTGATAGAGCCGTGACGACAGCGTCCCGCCGCCGAGAATGTGGTTGACGACGTAACCCGCCATGAAATCGGGATCATGGCGCTTGAAGCCGGGGCCGCCGAACGTCACCACGGTCTGCGGGACATCGAGCGGAATGAACGCGCGCTGCGGCGGCTTGGCGGCCTCGACGTCGGCCACCGGCGTCAGGCTCGCTTTGGCCGGCAATCCACCAAACGTCCGGTCGAGCAGCTTGCCGAGCGTATCGGCGTCGACATCGCCGACCACGGCGATCCTGAGCGTGTCCCTGGCGAGGACGCGGCGGCTAAAGTTCTTGAGATCGGCGATATCGATCTTGGTCACGCTTTCCAGGGTACCCTCGGCGCGCCGGCCGTACGGATGGTCGCCGAACGCCATTTCCAGGAACTTGCGGCTCGCCAGCGCGCCTGGATTGGTGGTGTCGCTGCGCAGGCTGGACATCACCTGCGAGCGAATCCGTTCGACGTCGACGCTGTCGAAATGCGGCGACGTCAGTGCCATCCGGAGCAGATCGAAGGCCTCGTCCTTGTTGTCCCGCAGCATGCGTAGCGAACCGCGGAAAAAATCCCTTGTGTCCCTGAAGCTAAGCTCGATGGCGCGGCGATCGAGCCGTTCGTGGAAGGTCTTGGAATCGAGGTCACCCGAGCCTTCATCGAGCAGATCGGCGACCAGATTGCCGACCCCGGGCTTGTCGGCCGGATCCTGCGCGGCGCCGCCGCCGAAGGCATATTCCATCGCGATCAGCGGCACGGTGGCATCCTGCACGAACCAGGCTTCGATGCCGCCCGGCGTCACCAGATGCTGGATCTTGGCCGCGGCCTGCGACGGCGTTGAGCCGATCAGCGTCATGGCGAAACAGGCCGCAACCATCGTCACGATGCGGCGCGCGGCAACGATGGGGTAAGTCACGAGCGCTTCTCCTCGGCTTTTGCCGTGGTGTCCTTGATCAGATAGCCGGTCACCGAACGCTTCCTGTCGAGCCATTTTCGCGCCGCGGCGCGGACCTGTTCGGCGGTGACGGCGCGAATGCGATCCGGCCAGCTTCGGATGTCCTCGACGCTCAAGCCGGTCGTGAGCGCGGCGCCATACCAGCGTGCCAGCGTCGCCTGGTTGTCCTGGGCATAGATGGCCTCGGCGATGAGCTGGGTCTTGACGCGCTCGAGGTCCTCGGCCGGGACGGTGTTCTGCCCGACATCGGCGATCACACGATCGACCACCTGTTCGACCTGGGCGAAATCGACGCCGGGTTTGGGCGCGACCGAGATCGAGAACTGGGTAGCGTCGAGCGAGGTGCCCTGATATCCGGCGCCGGCGCTGACCGCGAGCGGCTTGTCGATCACCAGCGCGCGGTACAAATAGGAATTGCTGCCATTGCCCATCAACTGCGCCAGCACATCGAGCGCGGGGCTTTCGCCGGCGGCGGCGGTGGTAGCGGACGGAACCAGATAATAGCGCTTCATGCTCGGCTGTTCGACGCGCGGGTCGGCCAGCGTCACCGTGCGCGGGGCGACCGGCGTCGGCTCCTGCGGGCGCAGGCGTCGCGCCGGAATCGAAGGCTGCGGCGGAACCTGGCCGAACGTCCGCTCGGCCATCGGGCGAACGTCCTTTTCATCGACGTCGCCGGCGATAACCAGCGTCGCGTTGTTCGGTGCATAGAAGCGCTTGTAGAACGCCAGCGCGTCCTCGCGGTCGAGCTTCTCGATTTCCTGGTGCCAGCCGATGACCGGCCGGCCATAGGGATGATTGAGGTACAGCGCCGCCATGATTTGTTCGGTCAGCCGCGCCTCCGGGTTGTTGGCGACGCGCATGTTGTATTCCTCGAGCACGACGTCGCGCTCCGGCAGCACGTTCTCATCCTTGAGGATCAGGCCGGTCATGCGATCGGCCTCGAACTCCATCATGGTGCCGAGCTGGTCGCGCGGTACGCGCTGGAAATAGCCGGTGTAGTCGGTCGAGGTGAATGCGTTCTCGTTGCCACCGATCTTGAGCACGGTCTGGGAGAACTGGCCGGCCGGATGCTTGCTGGTGCCCTTGAACATCAAATGTTCGAGAAAATGCGCAAGGCCCGATTTGCCCGGCGTCTCGTCGGCGGAGCCGACCTTGTACCAGATCATCTGGGTAACGACGGGCGTGCGGTGATCGGGGATCACCACCACTTTCAGGCCGTTGCCGAGGGTGAAGGTGGCCGGAGGCTGCGATGTCACCGTGGTCTGGGCGCGAACGCCGTGAGCAGAGACGGCGAACGTCAGCAGCAGCGCGGCGGCGGAGACGACAAAACGGGGTGAGGACATCATGACCTGTCTGCAGGCTCGAACAAAAGCGTTCGAGATAAATCCGCGGCAATGTACGCCGCGTATCCGCCGTCGCGCTTCACGAAGCCGAGAGACCGGCGCAACTAATCGCCATACTTGCCAGCGACGGGATTGTATTCCTTGTTGAGCGATTCCTTGGGGCCGGTGCCGTAGGCAAAATTTGGCGACGGCGTCTGGTATCCGACCGGAGGCTGGGTGAGCGATTCGCGCGTCGGCTCACCCTTGAACGGCGCCGCCTCGGTGGTGTTGCCGTGGAAGAGATTGAAAATATTGCCGTTAAAGCCAAGCTGCGACGGACTGAGGACCGTATCGGCCTGTCGGCCTGGCTGAACCGGATCGGTATCACCAGGGGCGGGGGCCGCGGTCCGGCCGGCCTTGAGCTCGCTCGGCGTCAGCGGCCGCGCGGCTTCCCAGAAATTGGCGGGCTTGCTTTTCTTGCTGGCTGCAATGGCGGCCTTGCGCTGCGCCACATCCGGGTCTTTGGGCCAGTTGGGCGCATTGACCTCCGAGGAGGCTGAAACCGGCGGCGGCAGATCGATCTTGGGAGGCACCACCAGCGGCGAGCGTTCGCGGTAATCGATACCGTTGTGGTTCTGCATGTTGGTGGCGCCAAGTCCGGACATGAGGTTGTCGAGGATCTTTTCCTCGAAGGTCTTGTCGTCGCCCTGATCCTCGTCGTCCTGAGCGCGCGCGGCACCAGCCATCATCACCAGACCGACGCCCAGTGCGAGCGCGGCGAGCCGGAGCGCGCGCAGCGACACTCCCGACCCATTCTGCGGCATCCAAGCGGTGGCTTTAGTCTTGCGCATCGCGCTGTTCCTGTTGATTCGCTTTAGATTTTCCTGCGAGCTGGCGTCGGCCGCGGGTCATTCCGCGCGCTACGCAAATTTCAGCCTGATGGGGTCGTATCAGCCGGGATCAGGGCGCTTTTGCGGCGGGTACCCCCGGGAAGCTGTCATACAGCAAGGCGGCTACCCCGGCAACGATCGCCACGTCGGCGAGGTTGAAGACGTACCAATTGAAGATATTGCCCCCGATCCGGACATGGAACAGCGCGAAATCGACCACCGCGCCATAGGCCAGGCGGTCGATGGCGTTGCCGATCGCGCCGCCGATGATCAAGCCGAGCGCGACCGTGGCGAGGACGGTGCGCGACCGCGCCATCCAGACCGCCAGCACGATCACCGCCACCGCCTTGACGATCAGCAGGGCGATCTGGGCGAGCTGGCTGTCGTTCTGCAGCCAGCCGAAACTGATCCCGGGATTCCAGGCCAGCACCAGATCGAAGAATGGGGTGACTTTCACAGCCCCGCGATGGCCGATGTCGAAGACATGCAGCAGCCAGAGTTTCGAAGCCTGGTCGAGCGCGAGAACGCCAAGCGCGGCGATCACGCCGGGACGGAGCTGGGAGATCAAACGACCACTCCCAGCGCCTTCCATTCGCGCAGCGCTTGCGCGTCGCGCGGCGATACATCGGGATATTCCGGGTCGTCGCCAACCGTGGGAAGGACTTTCCAGGAACGTGCGCATTTGG
>JBDTKD010000235.1:0-2674 GCA_039935515.1 Bradyrhizobium sp. | reverse complement strand
GGCGCGGGCCGTGGTCGCCGCCAACGGCTCGTTGCGCCGGCTTTCGGTCGATGAACCGAGCCTCGAGGCGATCTATGCCCGGTTCTTCCGGGACCAGACCGAACCCACGGGAGGAACGCGTCATGCGGCGTGAGGGCTCGCCGTTCCAGGGTCTCGGAGTCGTGGCGGTCAAGGAACTGGCCGACAATCTCTCGAGCGCGCGCGTGCTGGTGCTCGAGTTGCTGATCGTGCTGACGGCGCTGGCCGCACTCTATGGCGCGATCGACGATCTCCGGCAGAACACCGCGGAAGACCCCTTCCTGCTGCTGCGGCTGTTCACGGTCGACCATGCGCCGCTGCCGTCCTTTGTCGCCATCCTCGGATTTCTGATTCCGCTGATGGCGATCGGACTGGGCTTTGATGCGATCAACAGCGAGCATAACCGGCGGACGCTTTCGCGGATCCTGGCGCAGCCGATCTATCGCGACGCGCTGCTGATGGGAAAATTCCTCGCCGGGCTCATGACGCTCGGTTTCAGCCTGGCGGCGCTTTGGCTGCTGGTGATCGGCCTCGGCCTGATCTTCCTCGGCGTCCCGCCGGGCGGGGAGGAAATCGCGCGCTCGCTGGCGTTCCTGGTGATCGCGGTTTTCTATGCCGGGGTCTGGCTTTCGCTCGCGATGCTGCTGTCGATCGTGTTCCGCTCGCCGGCGACCGCCGCACTGGTTGCCCTCGGCATCTGGCTGTTCCTGACCGTGCTGTGGCCGATGCTGGCGCCGGCGCTCGCGCAGGCGATCTCGCCGCCGGATCCGCGTTATGCGCTGCTCGGGCTCAATTCGCCGGATACCGCCATCTGGACCCAGACGCTGGCGCGGCTGTCGCCGAACCATCTGTTCGGCGAGGCGATGCTGGCGGTGCTGTCGCCGACCACGCGCTCGCTCGGTCCGGTGTTCCTGGACCAATTGCGCGGTGCGGTGATGGGCGCGCCGCTGCCGCTCGGGCAGAGCCTCTTGATCGCGTGGCCGCAAACGGTTTGCCTGATCGCCAGTACCATCGTGCTGTTTGTCGCCGGGTATGTCGTGTTCCAGCGCCAGGAGGTGAGGGCTTAAGGTCGGACCGTCATTGCGAGCCAACGGGTCGCGCGAATGCGCGCCCGATGACAGGCTCCGCGAAGCAATCCATCGCGCGGCAAGCTGGATTGCCTCGTCGCTTGCGCTCCTCGCAATGACGGCTGAGAGTTCGCTGGTTCGACATGAAGCCGCCTCGTGGACCGTGCTACCTTCGCAGGCGCAACGACGCAATCGCTCGGATGCGACCGCCGCCACTCGGAGTTCAAGTGCTGATCTGTGAGGTGGTCGCCGGAAGGGACGCGACCATGAATCGGCTCAGCGCCGGCGCGCTACCGCAATGCCGAACAGGAAAGCCACGAACAGGCTTGCCAGCGGAGCTTCCCGGGTAATGGCGCTGACGGTGGAGAGCGGTTTTCCGGGCTGTCGCGCGGTCGACACCGCCTCACTCAGCCGATCGACCGCGGTCCTGAGCGTGGCGGACACCTCCGTGATCGTGCGCGATACATCGGTCGCGGTATCGATGGCGCGCTCCGCCATGCCTGGTTGGGAGGTGGGCATTTCGATGTTCGAATTCTCGATGCTCACGTGCCGATGCTTTCCTCGGGCCTTGGTCCGGCGGTTCGCCGGCATGCAAAGGCAAGACAAGTAACGAGGCCGTTACCTTTGGCTATCCGCGCGCGCTTGTTTTGAACGGCGGGTAACGGCCTCGCCCCTGCCAATGCAGCAACGGGAATTTTGTTCCGTCGCCGCAAGCTCGCTCGGTGGTCCGATAGCGTTTTCGAGCGAAGTGGGTACCGGTTCGCTTGAAGAAAACGCGGCAAAACAAGAAACTAGCGGCGCGCCATGCCGGATTCATCCGGACGCGTGCCGGCGCGCTGCGGCAACACCAGAAGACACAACACGATGAAAACCGCGATGATCGCGGAGGCCAGCGGCCGGCTCAAGGCAAGACCGCCGTGGCTCAACGGCTTGTCGAGGAAGTCGCCGACTCCGAGGCCAATGAGGGTTTTCGTCGGTCGTGCCGTCGGAAACCGATCCGGACCCTTCCCGAGGGCGTAACAGAAATGCGTTGCCTTGAAACATTTCGAGATTGCCAACGACTTCATGACGATGTTTCATGAATGTCGGTTCCATGCATGTCGCTTTGCCACGGAGATGGACGATGACCGAGCCAGCAGCCCCCGACAACGACCTTGTCACATCGCGTCGGCGTTTTCTGCAGGAAGGCGGTGCGTTGATGGGCGGGGCCGTGGTGGCGGGTCTCGCTGGCAGCGAAGCCTTGGCCGCAGCGGAAGGCGACAACCTTCCGCCCAACATTCCCGAATGGATGAAGGCACCCGGCGATCCCATGGGAAGCCAGCCCTATGGAATGCCATCGCCGTTCGAAAAGGGCGTCGTCAAAAACATCTCGAAGAAGCTGCCGCAATACATCTCGGCGTCCGGGCGGACGCCATTGCAGGATCTCGACGGCATCATCACGCCGAACGGGCTGTTCTACGAGCGGCATCATGGCGGCGTGCCAACCATCGATCCGGAACAGCACCGCTTGATGCTGCATGGACTGGTGGAGCGTCCGCTGATCTTCACCATGGACGACATTCGCCGCTTCCCGTCGCAATCGCAGATCC
>JBDTKD010000234.1:0-9562 GCA_039935515.1 Bradyrhizobium sp. | reverse complement strand
AAAGCCAGCACGAGGATCGCCGAGAACATCGCGGTGACCCCCGCAAGCTTGTTCGGGATGCTGCGCAGGATCGCGTAGAACGGCAGGTAATACCATTCCGGCACGATATGCGCCGGCGTCACGCCGGGATTGGCGGGAATGTAGTTGTCGGCGTCGCCGAGATAGTTCGGCATGTAGAAGATGAACCAGGCGAAGAAGATCAGGAAGCAGGAGACGCCGAACATGTCCTTCACGGTCGCATAGGGCGTGAACGGCAGGGTGTCCTTTTCGGTCTTGGCTTCGACGCCGGCCGGATTGTTCTGGCCTGCGACATGCAGCGCCCAGATATGCAGCACCACCACGCCGGCGATCACGAACGGCAGCAGATAGTGCAGCGAGAAGAACCGGTTCAGGGTCGGATTGCCGACCGAATAGCCGCCCCACAGCAGGGTCACGATGCTCTCGCCGAAGTAGGGAATGGCGGAGAACAGGTTGGTGATGACGGTGGCGCCCCAGAAGCTCATCTGGCCCCACGGCAGCACGTAGCCCATGAAGCCGGTCGCCATCATCAGGAGGTAGATGATGACGCCGAGGATCCACAGCACTTCCCGCGGCTCCTTGAACGAGCCGTAATACATTCCGCGGAACATGTGGATGTAGACCGCAAGAAAGAACATCGAGGCGCCGGCAGCGTGTATGTTGCGCAGCAGCCAGCCATAGTTGACGTCGCGGACGAGGCCTTCGACCGACTTGAAGGCGAGATCGGCGTTCGGCGTGTAGTGCATCGCCAGGATCACGCCGGTCAGGATCTGGACCGCGAGCATCATCGAGAGGATGGCGCCGAAGGTCCACCAGTAGTTCAGGTTGCGCGGCGTCGGATAGGCCACGAACGAGGAGTGGACGAGACCCATAATCGGGAGGCGCCGCTCAATCCACTTCAAGGCGGGATTGTTCGGCTGGTAGTCGGATGGTCCGCTCATGATGCGATCCTGGGAAGTTAGACGACGTGACGGGCCAAGTCCCGGATGAAGGATCCGGGGCTCAACCAATCTGGATTTTGCTGTCGGAAACGAATTGATAGGGCGGTACCGCCAGGTTTGCCGGCGCGGGGCCCTGTCGAATGCGGCCCGAGGAGTCATATTGCGAGCCGTGGCAGGGGCAGAAGAAGCCGTCGTAATTGCCCTCGTGCGCGATCGGGATGCAGCCGAGATGGGTGCAGATGCCGATCACGACCAGCCACTGGTCGTGGCCGTCCTTGACCCGGGACTGGTCGGTTGCCGGATCGGGCAGGCTCGAGACCGGGACCGCGCGGGCCTCCTCGACCTGTTTCTTGGTGCGGTTCATGATGTAGATCGGCTTGCCGCGCCAGAACACCTTGATGTCCTGTCCTGAGGCGATCGGGGTCAGGTCGACTTCGATCGGCGCGCCGGCGGCAATCGTCGAGGCGTTCGGGTTCATCTGGCTCACGAGCGGCCAGACCGTGGCCAATCCACCCACCGCGGCGGCGGCACCCGTCGCGACAAAGAGGAAATCACGGCGTGTCGAGGCCGCCGAAGACGCTGTCGTCACGATTCCAAACCCTTTCTCAGCTGCAGCCGGAGGAGCCGCCCCAGACAACGCCACGACGAAGCCTGGAAGAGGCTGCCGGCGCCCGCGACCCCCGCGGCGGCAGAAAGACCGCCTTGCTCCGGCCAAACAGGCGCAACAGGCAGTCCAGAATCGTTCTATTGGCACCCTTGCCGGAAGAGCGCAAGCCCGCTATCGGCTCATCTGCGTGCAATGCACTATTCGCGCCGAGTGGTAATTTACCCCGACATTTCATGGCGACCCCAGGCCTTCGTCGAATGCAGATCGCACTTTTCCAGCCCGACATCCCCCAGAACACCGGGACGATTCTTCGACTCTGCGCCTGTCTCGATGTGGCCGCCCACATCATCGAACCCGCTGGATTTCCAGTCTCGGACCGGCACTTCCGCCGCGCCGGCATGGATTATCTCGATCTGGTGACGATCACCCGTCACGATTCGTGGCCGGCGTTCGAACAATGGCGTAACGACAGAGCTGTTCGGCTGATCCTGTTTACGACCAAGGCGAGCGGCTCCTATCTTGATTGTCGCTATGGCGAGACCGACATCCTGTTGTTCGGGCGCGAATCCGCGGGCGTCCCCGACGACGTCGCCGCCACAGTCGACGCACGGCTGGTGATCCCGATCAGGCCGGGGCTGCGTTCGCTCAATGTCGCGATGGCCGCGGCCATGGCGCTGGGCGAGGCGCTGCGGCAAACCAGACCCGCCACTCGAGGAGAGACGCGGTGAGTTACGCGGTCAAGGAAATCTTTCTGACCTTGCAGGGCGAAGGCGCCCATGCCGGCCGGGCCGCGGTATTCTGCCGGTTCTCGGGCTGCAATCTCTGGAGCGGCCGTGAGCAAGACCGCGCCGGCGCGACCTGCCGGTTTTGCGATACCGATTTTGTCGGCACCGACGGCACGCTGGGCGGCCGTTATGCCACCGCCGCGGAACTTGCTGATATCATCGCGGCGCAATGGACCGGGGCTGCCGCCAACCGCTACGTGGTACTGACCGGCGGCGAACCGCTGTTGCAGGTGGATACTGCCCTGATCGCGTCGCTGCATGCCCGTGGCTTCAGTATCGGCGTCGAGACCAACGGCACCATCGATCCGCCCGACGGCATGGACTGGATCTGCGTCAGCCCGAAGGCCGGCGCCGAGTTGCGGGTCCGGCAAGGTCACGAGCTGAAGCTGGTTTACCCGCAGGCGGATGCGGCGCCGGAGGCCTTTGTCAACCTCGCCTTCGAGCGTTTCTCGCTGCAGCCGATGGACGGGCCGGAATTGGTCGAGAACACCGCACGCGCGGTCGACTATTGCCTGCGCCATCCGCAATGGCGGCTCAGCCTGCAGACGCACAAGACCCTTGGTATCCGGTAGAATTTGGATTTGCCGATGTGGGAATTGACGAAATCGTTCCGGTTCGAGGCGGCGCACGCGCTGCCGGGAACGACGTTTGGGGCAGCCAGCGAGGAAATCCACGGCCATTCGTTTCGCGCCGAGGTGACGTTGCGCGGCGTGCCAGACCCCGCAACGGGAATGGTGCTCGACCTCGGCCTGCTCGAGCGCCGCATGGCGCAAGTGCAGAAGATGCTCGACCACAAGCTGCTCAACAATGTCGAGGCACTGGGGCCGCCGACGCTGGAGAACCTTTCGCGCTTCATCTGGGAGCGGCTGCAGCCGGCCGGCCACATCACACGGGTCAGCGTTCACCGCGACAGCTGCAACGAGAGCTGCAGCTATTTCGGCCCGCGGGACTAGGCCATTGACGGTGAGATTCGTAGCCCGGATGGAGCGCAGCGAAATCCGGGGGCCGTCCCATCCGCCTTGCGATTCCCGGATTGCGCTGCGCTGCATCCGGGCTACTTGTGACTCTGGATTGCTTGGCGCAGCCTGTCATCGGGCGCGCATTGGCGCGACCCGTTGGCTCGCAATGACGAAAAATGGAATTCCCTATGGACACAGACGTCATCGAGGATCGCAAGGCGCGCGCGCGGGGCTGGTTCGAGGCCCTGCGCGACGACATCTGCGTGGCCTTCGAGCGATTGGAGGACGACGCGCCGGCAGCACTTTATCCCGGCCGTGCGGCGCGCTTCGAGCGCACGCCCTGGGAGCGCACCGATCATAGCGGCAAGCCCGGCGGCGGCGGCGTGATGTCGGTGATGCGGGGCCGGCTGTTCGAAAAGGTCGGCGTGCACTGTTCGACGGTCCACGGCGAATTCGCACCCGAATTTCGCGCCCAGATTCCCGGTGCCGCCGACGATCCCGCGTTCTGGGCTTCGGGCATTTCGCTGATCGCACATCTGCGCAATCCGAACATTCCGGCGGTGCACATGAACACCCGCTTCGTCGTCACCACCAAGGCGTGGTTCGGCGGCGGCGCGGATCTGACGCCGCTGCTCGAGCGGCGGCGGAGCCAGCAAGATGCCGACACGATGGCTTTCCATGCCGCGATGCAGGCCGCCTGCAACGCTCATGCCTCGGTGGCAAGCTATGAAAAATACAGGAAATGGTGCGACGAATATTTCTATCTGCCGCATCGCCAGGAGGCGCGCGGCATTGGCGGCATCTTCTACGACTGGCACGACAGCGGCGACTGGGACGCCGACCTCGCCTTCACCCAGGCGGTCGGCCGCGCCTTGTTGAAAATCTATCCTGAACTTGTTCAAAAAAATTTCAACACGCCATGGACGTCTGACGATCGCGAGGAGCAACTGGTGCGCCGCGGGCGCTATGTCGAATTCAACCTGCTCTACGACCGCGGCACCATTTTCGGGCTGAAAACCGGTGGCAATGTCGATTCTATCCTGTCGTCGATGCCGCCGGAAGTGAAGTGGCCCTGATGTTTCCAGCCTCTATCCTTCGAGACGCATCGCTTTGCGATGCTCCTCAGGATGAGGTCTTGTTCGACCCTCATGGTGAGGAGGCGCCAACGGGTCCGCGCGAAGCGCGGCCCGATGATAAACTCCGCGCCGTCTCGAACCACGAGGCCACTGCTCACGGCCGGCGATCTCGATTGAGGCGGCTGACGGCCTGGTCGGCGATCTCGCTCACGGCGGTTCGATCCAGCGGGAAATCCGCGGCCAGCCAGGCGTCTTCCGCAAGCGTCAGCACCTGGCCGAGCGCCGGGCCTTCGGCGATTCCGCGCGCGGTGAAGTCGGCCGCCCGCAGCGGAAATTTCGGCGCGCGCCAGCGCTCCGGCAACGTGGCAAGCCGCCGCCAGGACGCGGTGTCGGTGTCGTCTCCCGCCCGCGCCCACGCCAGCATCAACCGGTCGCGGTAGCGTTCCGCGCCGAGCCGATACAGCCGCCGCCGCGCCCTCGCCTCATCCATGCCGGCAAGCCGCCACCAGCGATGACCCATCGAATCCAGCGCCTTCGCTTCTGCGTTGGCGAGCCGCAGGCGCGTCGCAAGGCGCCGCGCATCCTCGGTGACTGCAACCCCGAGCGCGCCGAGCCGGCGAACCGCATTCGGTTGCAGTCCAAGCGCGTGCTCGGCGGCGATCATGGCGGCGAACGGCCCGGTATAGGCGACGCTACCCAGTATCGCCAGCAGCAATCCGCCCTCCGCCATCGCCGTGACCGAAGCGGCCGCGCTCTTGGCAATCATCAACTTCAATATTTCCATGCGCACGCGTTCGGCCGACAGTCCGGCGAGCCCTCCGCGCGCGGCGATGCAGGCGAGATATCCGGCGCGATCCGGCTCGCCTTCGCCATAGGCGGCGTGAATGCGGAAAAACCGCAGCACCCGCAGGTAATCCTCGGCGAGCCGCCGGTCGGGGTCGCCGATGAAGCGCACCCGTCTTGCGGCGATATCGTCGAGCCCGCCGACGTGGTCATGCACGACCCCCTCGGCGTCGACCGACAGGCCATTGATGGTGAAATCGCGCCGTTCGGCATCGCGGATCCAGTCGCGGCCGAAGACGACCTTGGCCTTGCGTCCGAAGGTCTCGACGTCCTGGCGCAAGGTCGTGACCTCGAACGGCTGCGAGTCAACAACGAGCGTGACGGTGCCGTGTTCGATGCCGGTCGGCACGCTCTTGATGCCGGCGAACCCGGCGCGGCGAACCACCTCGGCCGGCAACGCGGTGGTGGCGATGTCGATATCGCCGATCGGAAGCTTCAGGAGCGCATTGCGGACCGCGCCGCCGACCACGCGCGCCTCCTCGCCGTCGCCGTTCAGCAACGCCAGCACGCGGGCGGCCGGTCCGGAGGTGAGCCAGGGCGCGCCGTCGAGCACGCGCACATCGCTCATTTTTCCGCTCCGGGAATGAACTTGCCGTTGTCGAGATGGGCGGGAACGTAGGTCGAGCTCGGCTTCGCCCTGAAATGCGCCAGCATGACAAGACTGATCACGACGAGCAGCAGTGAACCCAGCATCAGCTTGGCGACGACATGCAGCGGCCACGATGACTGCGCCAACGTGCCGGAGCGGGTGGCGAACAGGAACAGCGCATAGATCGCGAACGGGATCAGGAAAATTCCGATTTCGGTGAAGGCCGGACGGATCATGGCAGATAGATCCGCTCATACAGCACGCGCAGGATTCCGGCGGTCGCGCCCCAGATGTAGCGTTCGGCAAACGGCATCGCGTAATACGACCGCTCCATGCCGCGGAATTCCTTGCTGTGCAGCTGATGGTTGTCCGGGTCCATCAGGAACGCCAGCGGCACCTCGAAGGCATCGTCGACCTCGGCCTCGTTGATCCGCAGCCGGAAGCCGGGCTCGACCCGCGCGACTATTGGCAGGATGCGGAATCCGAAACTGGTGGCGTAGAGATCGAGATAGCCGATCGGATCGATGAATTCGCGGCTGAGGCCGACTTCTTCAAATGCCTCGCGCAACGCGGCGTCGAGCGGCGAGGCGTCGGTCGCCTCGATCTTGCCGCCCGGAAACGAAATCTGGCCGGCGTGATCGTTGAGATGCGCCGAACGCTGCGTCAACAGCACGGTCGGCTGCGGATGATCCACCACCGGAATCAATACCGCCGCGGGCCGGATCGGCTGTTCGCGCGCAATGATCTTCAGCATCCGGTAGGTACCGGGATCGCCGCCGGGAGGAACGATGTTGGGGTCGACCAGCCCGGGCGGGACGTCGAAGCCGAGCCGAGCACGGGCCCGGTCGAAGAACTCCGCGGAGCTGGTCGCGTGTCCTGTCTTGAGCATCGGTTCGTTCAAGGTGCTTCCCTCGCCTGCTCGGCATCCGCCATCGCAAAGAACTCGCCTGACGAGGCGACGCCGAACATCGGACGGCCATCGACCACTCGCTCCTCGCCGATGTCAACCAGATCGTAATAAAGCGCCCGCGTCACCTTGGCCCACAGGTCAGCACGGACGTGAAGATAGGGCGTGAGGCCGCCATCAGCGGCGGCCTCGAACCTGAGCCGGTGCGCCGCATCGCAGGCCACCCAGTCGTCGACATTGGTACGGAAGCGCAGCAGCCGTCCGCTGTCGTCGTTTTCCTTGCGCATCTCGACCGCCAGGAACGGCGCATCGTCGACGCGGATGCCAACCTTCTCGACCGGGGTCACGAGAAAGTGCTTGCCGTCCTCGCGCTTGAGGATTGTCGAAAACAGCTGCACCAGCGCCGGCCGCCCGATCGGCGTCCCCATGTAGAACCATGTACCATCGCCGGCGATTCGCATGTCGAGTTCGCCGCAGAATGGCGGATTCCACAGATGCACGGGAGGCAGCCCCTTGCCGCCGGTACCGACGTTCGCAGCTTCGGTGGCCGCCGCGGTCAGCCCTTCAAGGCCGTGTTGGGTGGTCTGCCCTTGCTTCGCCATGGTTTGCCCCGAGTTTGACCGCCTCGATTTGGCACGATTGGTGCCCGTCCTCCGGTGCGTGAAGCCGGCGCGAGTTCCGCGTGAGGTCGCCACATCGTGATGCCGTTCATACCCCGAAATGCCGATAATGTGGGGATAGTTTAATTCAACGAATACATGGCCTTCACATGAGTTTACCATGGGGGGTGATGGCATGACGGCGCGATCGGCGGCGTTTTGGGCAAGGAGAACTGGATGGCTGGCGCAGACAGTGTGGAAAAACTGGAAGACGTGATCGTCCGCTCGGCCGAACAGGTCGCCGGCCAAATCCGCACGGCAAAGGAAGCGATCTCCACTGTCATCTTCGGACAGGAGCGGGTGATTGAGAACACCCTGGTGACGATCCTGTCCGGCGGTCATGCGCTCCTGATCGGCGTGCCGGGTCTCGCCAAGACCAAGCTGGTCGAAACCCTGGGCGTCACCCTCGGACTCGACGCCAAGCGCATCCAGTTCACGCCGGATCTGATGCCGTCGGATATTCTGGGCGCCGAGGTGCTGGACGAGAGCAGCTCGGGCAAGCGCTCGTTCCGTTTCATTTCGGGGCCGGTGTTCGCGCAGCTGCTGATGGCCGACGAAATCAACCGCGCCAGCCCGCGCACGCAATCGGCGTTGTTGCAGGCGATGCAGGAACAGCACATCACGGTCGCCGGCGCACGTCACGATCTGCCGAAACCGTTTCATGTGCTGGCGACGCAAAACCCGCTGGAGCAGGAAGGCACCTACCCGTTGCCGGAAGCGCAGCTCGATCGCTTCCTGATGGAGATCGACGTCGACTATCCGGATCGCGACGCGGAGCGGCGGATCCTGTTCGAAACCACGGGGGCGGAAGAGACGCTGGCCAAGGCGGCGATGAATGCCGAAATCCTGATCGCGGCGCAACGGCTGGTGCGGCGCCTGCCGGTCGGCGATTCCGTCGTCGAGGCGATCCTGTCCCTGGTCCGCTCCGCGCGTCCCGGCCCCGAAGGCGGCGAGGCCGGCAAGCTGATCGCCTGGGGCCCGGGGCCGCGCGCCAGCCAGTCGCTGATGCTCGCGGTGCGCGCCCGCGCGCTGCTCGATGGTCGTCTCGCCCCCTCGATCGACGACGTGCTGGATCTCGCCGAGCCGGTTCTCAAGCACCGCATGGCGCTGACGTTTTCCGCCCGCGCCGAAGGCCGCACGATTCCCGATGTGATCCGGCAATTGAAGACGCGAATCGGTTGATGGCGGCAGAAGACAAGCACGCAATCAGGGAGACCACAGCAATCCGACGTGCCGATGGCGAAAGCCGAACGCTCGCCGCATCGCTGCCGCGCCTCGTGCTTGAAGCCCGTCGCGTTGCCGCCAATGTGATCCACGGCCTGCACGGCCGGCGGCGCGCCGGCGCCGGCGAAACCTTTTGGCAATACCGCCGCTTCGTTTCCGGCGAGCCGTCGCAGCGCGTCGACTGGCGGCGCTCGGCGCGCGACGACCATCTCTATGTGCGCGAGCAGGAATGGGAAGCCGCGCACACGGTGTGGCTGTGGCCGGACCGCTCGCCGTCGATGGCCTTTGCCTCCCGGCAGTCGCGCGACAGCAAGCTGGAGCGCGGGTTGATCGTGACTTTCGCGCTCGCCGAGCTGCTGGTCGCGGGCGGCGAACGCGTCGGCATTCCCGGCCTGATGAACCCGACCGCGAGCCGCAGCGTGATCGACAAGATGGCGCAGGCGATGCTGCATGACGACGCCGCGCGCCTCAGCCTGCCGCCGTCATTCGTCCCGTCGGCGCTGGCCGAAATCGTCGTGCTGTCGGATTTCTGGTCGCCGATGTCCGAGATCAGGACCATGCTGGCGGGGTTGTCGGCCTCCGGCGCACACGGCACGCTGATCCAGGTGGTCGATCCGGCTGAAGAGAGTTTCCCCTATTCCGGCCGCATCGAGTTCGTCGAACCGGAAAGCGGCGGCGTCATCACCGCCGGCCGCGCCGAGAAATGGGCCGACGACTACATCGCCCGCGTGGCGCTGCATCGTGACGAAATTCGCGCCGAGACCGACAAGCTCGACTGGCTGTTTTCAACCCACACCACCAGCCGCTCGGCCGCCGAACTGCTGCTGTTCCTGCACGGCGGCATGATGGTGAACAATGGCAGCGTTCGCACCACGGCCGTCAAAGCGGGGCGCAGCTTATGATTGCCGGCCTGCCGCTCAGTTTTGCCGAACCATTTTTGCTGCTGGGCCTGGT
>JBDTKD010000233.1:0-4938 GCA_039935515.1 Bradyrhizobium sp. | reverse complement strand
ATCGTCGAGATTCACGAACTGATCCAGCGGCTGGCCGACGAAGGCAAGGCGGTGGTGGTGATCTCGTCCTATCTGCCCGAGATCATGGCGCTGTCCGATCGCATTCTGGTTTCGAGACAGGGCAAGGTGGTCGAGGAATTCTCCGCGCTGGAAGCGACCGAAGAGAAAATCATGTACGCGGCGGTGCATTAGCCCAGTTGAAGCTCGTCATGCCCGGGGCTTGGCCCGGCCATGACGAACAAGCGAAGGCCCGGCCACCCCAACAGGGTCCCGTCTCAGATGTTGCCCGGCTTGGTGCCGAACGCCCCCGCATCGGCCAGCGCTGCGATGCGGGCGTCATCATAGCCGAGCGTGCCGCGCAACACCTCCCTGGTGTGCTCGCCCAGCAACGGAGCCGCCACGGGATCGACAACCGGCGTCAGCTCGAGGCGGAGCGGAGTTTCGATATTGGGCACCGATCCCGCGGTCGGATGCGGAATCCGGCTGAGACGGTGTCGCTCGCGCATTTCGGGAGCGTTGAAGCCCTGTTCGACGGTGCGGAGATAGCCGACCGGAACATTGGCCTTCTTCATCTTCGCCATCCAGTTCTCGAGCCGGTCGGCCCTGAAAGCCGCGCCGATGATGGCGCGCAGCTTTTCCCGGTTGGCGGTTCGCGCTTTCCGCGTCGCGAATTGCGGATCGGTGACGAGGTCGGGCCGCTCCAGCACCTCGGTGACCAGGCGGCGGTACAGCCGGTCGTTGGCGCAAGCGATATAGAACGGCCCGTCGGACGCCTCGTAAACGCCGACGCTGGGAGAGCCGTTGGGTGAATTGCCAAAACGGCCCGGATTCGAGCCGGTGATGAGATAGGCCATGCCGTAGAAGCCGGTCATCGCGACCGCGATGTCGATCAGCGCAACCTCGACATGCTGGCCGCGGCCGAGCCGGTCGCGCGCCAGCAATGCAAGCAGGATGGCGTTGCAGGCCGACATTCCCGTCGCCATGTCGACGATCGGCGGACCGGTGCGCACCGGCTGTCCATCCGGAAATCCATTCAGCGACATGAACCCGCTTTCGGCCTGCGTGATCGGATCGAATCCCGGACGCAGCGCGAAGGGCCCCTTGCGGCCGTAGGCGGAGATCGAGCAATAGACCAGCCGCGGATTGGTGGAGGCGACCGAGGCATAGTCGAGGCCATATTTCTTCATCACCCCGCCGGAGAAATTCTCGACCACCACATCCGCTTTCGCGATGAGCTCGCGCGCCACCTCCAGCGCCTCCGGCTTGGTGAAGTCGAGCGCGATGCCGCGCTTGTTGCGGTTGAGGCTGAGATAGGCAGCGCTCTCGCCGCCGATTTCGGCGTGCTCATAATGGCGCGTGTCGTCGCCGCCTTTCGGGTTCTCGATCTTGATGACCCTGGCGCCGAAGTCCGCCAACGTCTGCGTGCAGGCGGGGCCGGCGACGACGCGGGTGAAATCCACCACCAGCAGGCCGTCGAGAGCGGTCGGCGCGCCCTCCTTCCTTGGCGCGCGATCCGGCAATTGCGGTCCGGCGGTCATGATCTCCCGTCCTTTTCTTTGCGATTGGCGCGACATCAATGCCGCGCGAGCCGACATTACGGTCTATTTCCGGAGATTCACAAGTAGCGCCTCTGCGCCGCCGTCATGCCGCCAGGCGAACACGACCGGCCCTGGCGCGGCGGGCCGTCACCAAAGCATCGGCAGCAAGTGATAATGCACCCTGCCCTGATATTCGACATAACCCGACAGATTTCTTGCGAGGAATCTTTCCTCGTCCAGCAATCGCCAGATCAGCGCGGGAACGATCGCCACCACGATCAATACACCCCACCATGAGCCCAGCGCCAACGGCATGCCGAAAAGCATCAGCAGCGCGGCAGCATACATCGGGTGGCGCACCAGGGCGTATGGGCCGGTCGAAATGACCTTTTGATCGACCGCCAACTCGATGGTCGCGGAGCTAAAACTGTTTTCCCTGAACACGAAAAAAATGCCGAACCAGCCGAGCGCGACCAGCGCGTCGCCCGCCAATGTGACGTAAAGCGGCACGTGCGACCAGCCGAAGCGGTGATCGATGGCGGGAACCACGAGAAGTCCGACAAAGCCGAGCGACGCAACGCCCATGATGATCTTCTGAACCGGCTCCTTCTCGGCAAAGGGTCCGCCGCACATCCGCCGCGCCAGCAGCGCCGGATCCTTTTTCATCAAATAGAGGGTGAGCGCGAGCGAGGAGGCAAAATACACGGCGAGAAACGCCCACCCCTGCCAGTAGGCGAGCGTCCCCGCCGTGGCGAACAGCAGCAACGCCGTGACCAGGAAAAGGACCAGCAGGCCGCCGAACGCTCGTTTATTCAGCGAACTCATCAGGCCATCTTAGCACGCCAAGGCAGCGGGCCGCACTGGGGTCATCCTGTCGAGACACATACCGTCGGATCACTGCTGTTTTTCCCAGAACGACAGCAGGCCCTGCGATGCGGAGCCGCCGATCACACAGGGAATACCGACGGCGATCTGGCCGAGCGCCGCCGCCGACACGCAGCCCAGCGCCACCGCCCCGACGCCGACCTGACCCCAGAAGTCGAGGTTGCGCCTGGAATCCGACCCCTTGGTCTTGAGCTCTTCCACTGCGGCAAGGGCGTCCTTGCGCACGGCGGCAAGCTGCACCGTGTCGGCGGCTTCGACCACCTCGGCCAGCGGCACCTTGACCGCCGCCGGCTGCCGCGCCAGCTCGCTGCGGAGATATTCACGCAGTCCCGCATCACGGACCGCGTAGCTTGCGAGTGTGTAGCGCGCCATGCTGCCGACGGTGAGCTTGTCGACGGTGTCGCGGCTTTTGCTCCAGGGCAGCATCGAGATAATGCGCTGGATCGGAACGTGCGAGCCGGTCGCGAAGTAATAACCCCATAGCGTATCCAGCAGGTCCTGACTGTTCGCGAAGGTCACGTTCATGTCCGTTTTCTTGTCTTCCTTGGCAAACGGATTGTGCGTGAACACACCGCGCAGCTTGTCGAGCATGCCGGGCCTGGTCTCTTCCAGCGGGATGTCACCAAGGGTCGGCAGCGTGCCGGCGAGATAGCTGTCGATCATCACCTGGCGCCCCGGCATCCGTGGCGCGATCCGGCGCAGCAGATTGCGCCAGTCGGGCAGCCCGGAATAGGCGATCGCGCGCACGATCACCCACTCATCTTCCGGCGGCACCGGAAAGAAACTGGTGACAAGCTGCTCGGCCTTGGCCGGATTCGACCCGATCGCACCGGCGATGAAGCCGAGATAGATGCCGGCGTTCTCCGGTTCCTTGAAGCTCTGCGCGTGGAACAGCACACGCATCGCCGCCGGGACATGCGCGTAGTCCGGTTTGGCGCGGTAATTGTAGATCCATTGCTGAACCACGCTGAGCGACGCGCGCGGGTCGATCTCCGGCGAGATCGCCGCGCGGGCTGATGGGATCGAAAGAAACAGGGCGATGAGGTATGCTGCGTAGCGCATATGATGCTCCCTCGAGGCGTTCGCGCTTGCGAGGCTCGCAGCGCGAACGCTTTCTAGCATTTTGGCTAGCCGGCATTTGGAGCGGCTATGCGACGAATCTTGGGACAGGCGGTTCGGTGCCGCGTCGAAATTGTGGCCACGTTAATGATTGGCCCGCAACTGACCTTGGCTCCGACATTCTTTCGCCCCGCGCGCGCAATTCGATGCCGGCCCGTCAAGCAAGGGACAGGCGGGACGCGATGAGTAAACCCGTAGTACCGACCCGGCGCCGCCGCCGGATGCCGATCGCAGCCGCATTGATGGTCGCGGCGCTCGTGCTGATTCCTTCGGCCGGCACTGCGAACGAGGCGGTCGCGCAGACCATCAGTGTAGAGGGCAATCACCGCATCGACGCCGACACGGTGCGCTCCTATTTTCACGCGGCGGCCGACGGACGCTTCGACGCCGCATCGCTCGATGCGGCACTCAAGGCCCTGATCGCAACGGGCCTGTTCGAACATGTCGCGATCGATCACGCCGGAGAACGCTTGGTCGTGCGCCTGACCGAGGCGAAAGTGCTCGATCACGTCGCCTTCGAAGGCAACAAGAAGATAAAGGACAAGGAACTCGAGGCCGTCATCGTATCCAAGGCGCGCGGCACCCTGCAATGCGCCATGGTGCAGGCCGACGTCGGCCGCATCATGGAAGCCTACCGCCATGTCGGGCGCGACGATGTCGGTGTCGTTCCTGAAATCATCGACCGTGGCAACGACCGCGTCGATCTCGTCTATGAGGTGACCGAAGGCAGCAAGACCACGGTGCGGCAAATCAACTTTGTCGGCAACCAGGCGTTCAGCAAGCGGCAGCTTGCCGCCGTCATCAAGACTTCCGCAACCAATATGCTGAGCTTCCTGACCGGTGGCGATGCCTATGATCCCGACCGCATCGCAGCGGATCGCGAACTGCTGCGACTGTACTATCGCAGCAAGGGCCATGCCGACGCTAGCGTACCCTCCGCGGTCGCCGAATACGATCCCGCGACCAGGGGATTTACGCTGACCTTTTCGATCGATGAAGGTCCGCTCTACCGTTTCGGCGGCATCAGCGTCGACTGCCATGTCGCGGGACTGGATCCCGGGCAGCTTCGCCGCCTGCTCCTGATCCGGACCGGCGCCGTGTTCGACGGCAATGCGCTCGACAAGAGCACCGAAATTGTCGGGACCGAGTTGGCCAAGCTCGGCTATCCCTTCGCACAGGCTACGACCCGCACCATGCGCGATGCCGACGCGCGGCGCATCTGGGTCGCGCTGGTGATCGATCAGGGGCCCCGCACCTATGTCGAGCGCATCGAAATCCACGGCAATACCCGAACCCGCGGCTATGTGATCCGGCGTGAATTCGACATTGCGGAAGGCGATGCCTACAACAAGGCCCTGATCGATCGTGCCGAACGGCGGCTGAAGAATCTGAACTA
>JBDTKD010000232.1:0-5358 GCA_039935515.1 Bradyrhizobium sp. | reverse complement strand
TCATGGCCGCCGTGATGCATGCCGCCGTGCCTCGCCACGACGGTTTCGGCGCTGGCGATCGATGGCCGTTCAGCTTGCGGCGCGCATGCAGTCGAACATGCGGTCACGCCGAGCTGCGTCATACGATGGTCGATCTATATTCGGCCGCGCTTCTCGACATTCGCGCTCCGCGCCGGCACGCCGAATTCGCGACGGCACACCTCGGCCAGCACGGCGACGCCTTCGCGGATCTGCTGATGTGACGGACTGGCGAAGCACAGCCGCAAACGGCTGCCGGCATAGGTCTTGTCGGTGCACCATTCCGGTCCCGGATTGATGGCGACGCCGGCGGCGAGCGCGGCCTGATAGAGCTTCAGCGTGTCGACCCGGTCGGGCAGCTTCACCCACAGGAAGATGCCGCCCTTGGGAGCGTCGAATTCGGCCGCCGTGCCGAACTGCTCGTTGAGCGCCTCCATCAGGGTGTCGAGCTTGGCGCGCAGGCCGCGCGTCAGCTTTGGCACGTGCGAGCTGAAATGCGGCGCGCAATATTCGGCGAGCACCATCTGCTCGAGCGCGCCCGAACCCGCGTCGGTCTTGAGTGCCAGCATCCGTGACAGCATCTGCCACGGCGCGACAATGAATCCGACCCGCAGCGCCGGCGCGATCGACTTGGAAAACGAGCCGATATGGATGACCCCGCCGGTCCGGTCCATCGCATGGATCGCGGGCGGGCGCTTGCCGTCCCAGATCAGGTCGGCATAGCAATCGTCTTCGAAGATCGGCACGCCGTATTGTTGCGACAGCTTCAGAAGTTCGGCGCGTCGCGGCTCCGGCATGATGGTGCCGGTCGGGTTCTGCACGGTCGGGATGGCGTAGATGTATTTCGGCGTGATGCCGCGGTGCTTGAGGTCGGCGAGTGCGGCGGCCAGCGCGTCCATCCGCATGCCCTGATGGTCGAGCGGAATGCCGACCGCATTGACCCCGAGCCGGGTCAGCCGGTTCAGCGATCCCTGATAGGTTTCCCGCTCGATGATCACGGTGTCGCCGCGCGCCAGCAGGGTCTGGTTGACGAGATCGAGCGCCTGCAGCGAGCCGGAAACGATCATGATGTCGTCGGCGGCGCAGTCGATTCCGGCGTCCCGCTTCAGCTTGGCGGCGAGAAATTCGCGCAGCGGCCGGTAGCCCTGTGGACCGCTGGCGAGGCCATAGGTGGCCAGCGTGCTGCCTTCGCGCTTGAGAACGGCATTGACGGCGTCGATCAGGCCTTCGACCGGGACCTGGTCGGGGTCGTTGTTGCCGCCGATGAAGCTGTATCTGGCAAGGCCCGTCCACCGCGCCGCGGGCGCGGGCAGCCCGGCCGGGAGCAGCGGCGCGAAGTCGAACATTGCGGTCATGTGCGGCATCTCCCATATTCTTTTGTGCCGGCGACCATGACGATTGAGACCGGACTTCGTCAACGACTTTTCCGCGCCCCGGGCCGAGTGGCCGAGGACGCGCCCTGGCGACGCTCCGGCGACATTTTGCCCTGCGTAATGAAGCTGGCGCAGGCCCGTCAACCCGGCTAATGCTCCCGGCATCACGCGAGACCCTCAATGGCCGATCCGATCCAGGAAGTATTGCAAGCCTTCGCCGGCGGCGAACTCGTCGTCGTGACCGACGACGACGACCGCGAGGGCGAGGGCGACCTGATCGTCGCGGCGTCGCTGTGCACCGTCGAGAAGATGGCGTTCATCATCCGCCACACCTCGGGCATCGTCTGCGCCCCGATCACCACCGAAGACGCGCGCCGGCTGCGGCTCGATCCGATGGTGGCGCACAATGAATCGAGCCACACCACCGCCTTCACGGTATCGATCGACTACAAGCCGGACGGCGGCACCGGCATTTCGGCCGACGAGCGCGCTTCGTGCTGCCGCGCGCTGGCGAACCCGAATGCCGGCGCCAATGATTTTGCCCGGCCCGGCCATGTCTTCCCGCTGATTGCGCGCGACGGCGGCGTGCTGCTGCGGTCCGGCCATACCGAGGCCGCGGTCGATCTCTGCAAGCTCAGCGGCCTGCCGCCGGTCGGCGTCATCAGCGAACTCATGAACGACGACGGCACCGTGATGAAGGGCGCGCAGGTGGTACGCTTCGCCGCCGCCCACAATCTCAGGCACGTCACCATCGCCGACATGATCGCCTACCGTCAGGCGCGCGAGAAGCTGATCGAGCGGGTCTCGACATTCACCTCGGAAAGCCCGATCGGGCCGCTGCAGGGCTACGCCTATCGCTCGCCGTTCGATTCCATCGCCCACGTCGCTTTCGTCTACAACGGCATCGGCGATGGCAAGAACGTGCTGACCCGGTTTCACAAGCCAAATATCGTCCGGGATATGTTCACCGGGCCGAAGCGCATGCAGGCGGTGCTGGAGCATTTCAGGAAGGCGGGCCGCGGCGTGCTGGTCTATTTGCGCGACGGCGCCGCCGGCGTTCCGGTCGCGCCGCTGCCCGAGGAGAAATCCGCGGAAGCCGATCGCAACCGGCAGTGGCGCGAGGTCGGCGTCGGCGCCCAGATCCTGCGCGATCTCGGCGTGACCTCGATCCGCCATTTGACCTCGTCGACGCACGACTACAAGGGATTGTCCGGCTTCGGTATAGAAATCGTCTCCAATGAGCAGCTCGAGGGCTGATGCTTGCTCGGTCGTTTTCGAAATTGGCTCGGCCGCCGGCATTTGATGAGGGATTGTCCAATTCAATTGCGCTTCGACCCGTAGCGCCCTAATTTGGCGAACAATTCCCTTGGTAGCGATGTGAAAGGAATTCTCATGAGCGTGCGCCCTCAGACCAAGGACAAGCCGGCTGCGGCGAATTTCCAGTGGGACGATCCGTTCCTGCTCGACGAGCAGCTCACCGAGGACGAGCGCATGATCCGCGACACCGCGCGCGCCTATGCGCAGGACAAGCTCTTGCCGCGCGTCGTCAAGGCCTATCTGGAGGAGAAGGTCGACCGCGAGATCTTCCACGAGATGGGCGAGCTCGGCCTGATCGGGATCACGCTGCCGGAGGAATATGGCTGCGCCAACGCGAGCTACGTGGCCTATGGCCTGGTGGCGCGCGAGATCGAGCGCGTCGATTCCGGCTACCGCTCGATGAATTCGGTGCAGTCCTCGCTGGTGATGCACCCGATCTACGCCTATGGCGACGAGAACCAGCGCAAGAAATACCTGCCCAAGCTCGCCACCGGCGAGTGGGTCGGCTGCTTCGGCCTGACCGAGCCGGATGCCGGCTCCGATCCGAACGGAATGAAGACCCGTGCCGAGAAGGTGTCGGACGGCTACCGGCTGACCGGCACCAAGATGTGGATTTCCAATGCGCCGATCGCCGACGTCTTTGTGGTATGGGCCAAATCAGCCGAACACAACAACCGCATCCGTGGTTTCATCCTGGAAAAGGGCATGAAGGGGCTGTCGGCGCCCAAGATCGGTGGCAAGCTCTCGCTTCGCGCCTCGGTGACCGGCGAGATCGTGATGGAAGGCGTGGTGGTGCCGGAGAGCGCGCTGTTGCCCAACGTGTCCGGCCTCAAGGGACCGTTCGGCTGCCTCAACCGCGCCCGCTATGGCATTTCCTGGGGCGCGATGGGGGCGGCGGAAGACTGCATGCATCGGGCGCGGCAGTACACCCTCGACCGCAAGCAGTTCAATCGTCCGCTGGCGGCGACTCAGCTCGTGCAGAAGAAGCTGGCCGATATGGAAACCGAGATCGCGCTCGGCCTGCAGGCGAGCTTGCGCGTCGGGCGATTGATGGACGAGGGCAAGATGGCGCCGGAGATGATTTCCATCGTCAAGCGCAACAATTGCGGCAAGGCGCTCGACATCGCGCGGATGTCCCGCGACATGCACGGCGGCAACGGTATCCAGATCGAATATCACGTGATGCGCCACACCGCGAATTTGGAAACGGTGAATACCTATGAAGGCACCCACGACGTTCACGCACTGATCCTCGGCCGCGCCATCACCGGTATTCAGGCGTTTTCGTAAAATTGACAGAACCCGAGACATGGCCCCGGTATTCTGGCGTCATCGTCCGCGAAGGCGGACGATCCAGTACCAGAGGCGTCTCGTCTTATCTCAAGCGGCTGCGATTACTGGATACCCCGCTTGGCGCAGGGTATGACGATTTGCGTCTGGTTTGAGGCCTCCGACAACGACGCCAGACAGGAATTCCATGGCCGACAACGACGACGTCCCCTTCAACCGCGACTTTCCGCTCAGGCCCGGCGTGGCCGACCAGGTCCGTCCCGGCGTGCGGCGGGTTCTCTGCAACAATCCGAGCCCGTTCACCTTTACCGGCACGGTCAGTTACATCCTGGGCGAGGGCAAGGTCGCGATCGTCGATCCCGGCCCCGATGACCAAGCCCACGCGGCGGCGCTGCTGGACGCGGTCCGCGGCGAAACCGTGACCCATATTCTGGTCACCCACACCCACCGCGATCATTCGCCGAACACGGCGAGACTGAAGGCCGCCACCGGCGCCATTGTCTATGCGGAGGGCCCGCATCGGGCGTCGCGGCCGCGCTACGAAAGCGAAAAAATCTCCTCGGAATCCGGCGCCGACCGCGAATTCACTCCCGATATAAGGGTATCCGACGGCGACGCCATCGAAGGCGCCGGCTGGGCCGTGCAGGCGGTGGCAACGCCGGGCCACACCGCCAATCACCTGGCCTTTGCCTGGCGCGACCGGAGGATATGTTTCGTGGGGGACCATGTGATGGGGTGGTCGACGTCGATCGTGGCCCCGCCCGACGGATCGATGATCGACTATATGGCATCGCTGCAGCGGCTGACGCAGCGCGACGAGGATCTCTATTTCTCGGGCCACGGCCCCGAAATCCCGGAAGGACCGCGCTATGTGCGGTTCCTGATCCGGCACCGCCAGGCGCGCGAAGCCTCGATCCTGCATCGCCTCGCCAAGGGGGAGGCGGATATTCCCACCCTGGTGCGCGCGATCTATATCGGCATCGATCCGCGTCTGACCGGCGCCGCCGGCTATTCGGTGCTGGCCCATCTGGAGGATCTGGTCGCGCGCGGGATCGTTGCGACCGACGGCGATCCGGTAATCGGCGGCACATATCGGATGGCGTAGCCCGGATGGAGCAAAGCGAAATCCGGGACCGGCTTTTCGCACCACGAATCCCGGATTGCGCTCCGCTCCATCCGGGCTACGATTCTGGCGGGCGGTCTATTCGCCACTTACTTCCTCACCGTCTTGCCCGCCGGCTTGATCGGCGCCTGCGGCTTCTTGGCCGGTCTGAGATTGCCGTTCTCGACGGCGCTGTTGAGGTCATCGATCAGCCGGCTGATGCGCGCGGCGTTGCTGCCGAGATCGCTTTCGAAATAG
>JBDTKD010000231.1:0-4064 GCA_039935515.1 Bradyrhizobium sp. | reverse complement strand
TACCCTAGTGCCGTCGATGGCGCGCTCCCCGTCAAGCTACATCGTCGGTGCCAAGACGTTCGCCGAGCAATATGTCCTGGCCGCGCTGATCGCACAGCGGCTGCAGGCCGCGGGACTGTCGGCGAGCTCGCGCGAGGGCCTCGGCTCCAATGTGATTTTCGATGCGCTGGTTTCCGGAGATATCGACGTCTATGTCGATTATTCGGGAACGCTGTGGGCCAACCAGTTTCACCACAGCGACATCAAGCCGCGCGAGGCACTCCTCGAGCAGTTGAAGTCGACGCTGGCACAGCGGAACGTCACGCTGCTCGGCGAACTCGGCTTCGAGAACGCCTATGCGCTGGTGATGCCGCGCCAGCGCGCCGACGCCCTCGGCATTCACTCGATCGCCGATCTCGCATCGCATGCGGCCTCGATGTCGATCGCGGCGGACTATGAATTCTTTTCGCGGCCGGAATGGGCCGGCATCCGCAAGGCCTATGGGCTCATCTTTCGCGCCCAGCGCCAGATGCAGCCGGACTTCATGTATGCCGCAGCGGCCTCGGGCGAGGTCGACGTGATCGCGGGCTACACCAGCGACGGACTGATCGCCAAATACGATCTCGTGGTGCTGGACGACCCTCGCCACGCGATTCCGCCCTATGACGCGATCGTGCTGCTGGCGCCGAAACGGGCCGCGGATCAGGCGTTGCGCGCGGCCTTGCAGCCGCTGCTCGGCAAGATCGACATCGCCACGATGCGCGAGGCGAATTTGCGCGCCGCCGGCGGCAACGGCGCGTCCTCGCCCGCCGCGGTGGCCCGCTGGCTGTGGCAAAAGATCGAGCGGCACCAGAGTAGGTAAGATCGCGGGCTTGTTGCTAAGCTCGTCATGCCCGGGCTTGTCCCGGGCATCCACGTCGGTGCGGCACGAAACAAGAAAGACGTGGATGGCCGGGACAAGCCCGGCCATGACGAAAAAGTGAATCATTCTCAGCCCTACTTTCAGGATGAGGTCTTGCCAAACCCTCATGGTGAGGAGCGCGGCGACGCCGCGCGTCTCGAACCAGAGGCCACGGGACGCTCCCTTGCGATCCCCTACAGGCCGTGGATCAGGCCGGCGTCGATCAGGAGCCGGTTGAAGCGCGCGGCTTCGGCGCCGTGCTTGCAGGCATAGAACACGCCCTTGCAGCGCAGCATGATCTTCTTCTGCTCCTCGAACGATGGATCGAGCGGGATTCCGGCGGCTTCCTGGATCACTAGCGGCAGATAGGCGCCATCGATGCTGTCCATCACGACGGGGCTTCTGACCGGTTCGAAATTGATGGCGTCGATGGCGTAATAAGTGGCGTAGTAGCGCGGGTCATAATCCATCAGCTTCTTGCCGACAGCGGCTTCATCAAGACCGGGATCAAGCAGTTGCGGCGAGAATTCGGGCTGATGGTCGCCATAGCGCACGATCAGAAACGGCTTTGCCGGAAACTGCTTTTTCAGCCCCGCAATGAACGCACGGTAATCCGCGTCGCTCATCGCCTGCCGGCGCAGATATTCGTCGACCGCAGGCTCATTGCCGGGGTCATGCCACGACGGCATCAGGTCGGGGCGGAACCTGGTCTCCCAGGGAAAATGATTGGCGGCAAGATAGACGAAAGCGAACAGCGGAGTCTCGGGCGCTTCCTGCGCCATCAACCTCAGCGCCGAATCGTAGAAGAAGCTGTCGGGCTCGATATCCTTGGCGTTGAGATCGCGCGCATCGAAGAATTGCTCGATGCCAGTGCTGGTCTGGAAGCTGCGCGCACTCATGAATGCGCCATAGGCGGGATAGAGCGAGATCGTGCCGTAGCCGCAGCGGCGGAGCGCCAGCGGCAGACCGCGCTCGACCCGACCGGCGGCGAGGCGAGTCACGAAATAGGCAAACCGGCCGAACGAGCGCGCCGAAAGCCCGGCGAGCACATTGTATTCGGTGAACCAGCTCGGGCCACCATTGCTCTCGGCCAGGAAGCGGCGTTCCTTGCCGTCATACGACTTGAAATGGCTGCCATAGCCCGCCGGCACCTTGACACCCTCGGCCTGGCGAATGTCGAAACTCGATTCATCATGGATCATGATGATGTTTGGCCGCCGCCCGGCGGGGTGACAGGAATCCATCGCCGGCACAGTGAGATGCTCGGGGATCTCAGCGGCGGATTCCATGAACCCGTAATTGATGAAATCGGAGACCGCGGCGACGCCGGAGCGGGAAAATTTCGACAGATAGCCGTCGTCGTAATAGCCGCGCCAGGCTTCGTCCGGCCATGCCAAGGCATATCCGACCAGCGCGGCAAGACACGCCAGCGCACAGGCTGCCGCCGGCAGGCGGCGGATGCGGAACGGATCGAGCCACCATAGTGCGTACATCAAGGGGATGATGACAGAGGCGGCGCCGACCACCGACCAGCGCAGATGCGGGAAGATCGTAAACAGGAATGCCGCGGTATCGCGGTCGATCACCAGCAGGTCGACGAAGTTCACGGTCATCTGCGCGACGTCGTGCTTGAGCCGCGACAGCAGGATCAGCACCACGACCAAAGTTAGCGACAGCGCCCCCGACAGGGCTGGACGCCGCAACAGCGCGATCCAGAAGAAGTTCAGGATCCCCCAGGACAGCAGAAAGCCGATGCGCGAGGCGAAATCGGTTTCGGTCTGAAGCATCACGACCAGTGCCGCCAGATGCGGCGCCGCGACCGCAAGTCGTCGCCACAGGCCGACCGGGGCAATAGCTTCGGTGGCGACAGCAACAGATGGGCCTGGGACTGGCGCGAGCGCCATGGCGGGACGCAACTAAATCCGGCACTGCCCTCGGGTCTTGGCTGGCGATGACCAGGAGACGGACGACGCAGCCGGAGACTGCGACGTGTCATAAAAATGTAAGGGAACCGTCATGCCGACGCAACAGACAGCATTGCGGTAACCTTATCGGACCGTCAGCCTGCCGCCGCCGGGCGGGCAGACCACGCGCGCTCCGGCTAGCCCGGCGGCAGCAGCCCGAGGCGCTTGGCGATGATCCTGTCGACCATCCGCTTCGGCAGGATCGCCGTGACCAGGTGCCGCATCGGGTCCGGCGTGATCGCGTAGCGCACCTTTGGCTTGCTTGATGTGAGGGCCTCGGCAATCCGCTCGGCAATCCTCTCCGGCGGCAAACCGATTTCGTTGAGGTGCCGGGTGAACTGGCGGGCCTTCTCCAGCGCCGGCCGATAGGGCGAGTTCTGGTAGCGGGAAACGTCGACTTCGTTGGCCTTGCCCCAGATCGGGGTCTTCACCGCGCCCGGCGCGACGATGATGACGTCGATCCCGAACAGCATCATTTCGCGGCGCAGGCTCTCCGACAGCCCCTCGATCGCATGCTTGGATGCCGCATAGGCCGGCGTCAGCGGATTGCCGTTCTTCCCCGCCACCGAGCTGATCATCACGATGCGTCCGCGCGGCCCCTTCAGCGCAGGGTCGGCCCCGAGCAGCGGAGCGAAGGCCTGGGTGGCGATCACCGGCCCCATGACATTGACATCGAGCTGGCGACGGAATTCGTCGGCCGACAATCCCAGCACCGGACCCGCGACCGCGATACCGGCATTGTTGACCAGCCCGGCGAGCGTTTCGCCGCCGAGCGCCGTGCGAACCTCGCGCGCGGCGGCCAGCACCGCGGCCTCGTCGGTGACATCGAACAGCAGCGGGGTAAAATTGACGCCGAATTCGGCTTTCAAACGGTTGGCGTCGGCCTGCTTGCGCACGCTGCCGAACACGCGCAATCCGCGATCGAGCAGCAGCTTTGCGGTGGCCCAGCCGATGCCGGTGGATGCCCCGGTAATGACGACAGATCGCATGGTTTGGTCCCCCGCCCCTGATGTTGCGGAACTGATGTAGTCCGAGTGGGACGAAGCGCAATGCAGCGTGTCGCTCCCTCGCCCAGTTTTTCATGGGGAGAGGTTGGAAAACCACGCGACAGCGTCACTCGGCCGGCGCGGCTATCGCCGCCGATGGCAGGCGGTTGGGGATGTGCAAAAACAGCGCGCAAACGATCGCGGCGATCAGGCCGAGCAAGGCGAGCCCAAAAA
>JBDTKD010000230.1:0-8431 GCA_039935515.1 Bradyrhizobium sp. | reverse complement strand
GGCGACGCGCATCGCCGAGAGCCTTAAATTTGCATTGTCTGCAAGTTTAAGGTCACGGGCCGCAAGCGACATCTTCTTGTCGACACGCTTGGCCTTCTCCTGAACGTCGTCGTCCATCGCGCCGATGGAGTTTGGCGAAATGCGTCGTCCTTGACGGTCGGGGGTTCATTCGGCAGGGTAAGCAATTATGTGTGGCCCCGCTTGGGCTATCGGAACTTGCGTGACAGGAACCGACTAACAATGGAAAGCGTGCAGGCCGATAACGTGCTGACCGATCGCGCAGCGGCGCCGGAGCTGGATCGCGCCCGCGGCCGGGCGTCTCTGGTCGATCCGTTCGGGCGGGCAATTTCCTATCTGCGCGTCTCGGTGACCGATCGCTGCGATTTCCGCTGCGTCTACTGCATGGCGGAGAACATGACCTTCCTGCCGAAGGCCGACCTGCTCACGCTTGAAGAGCTCGATCGGTTGTGTTCTGCGTTCATTGCGCGCGGCGTGCGCAAGCTTCGCCTCACTGGCGGAGAGCCATTGGTCCGCCGCGACATCATGACGCTCCTCTCCTCGCTGTCGCGCTACTTGCGCTCCGGCCGCCTCGACGAGCTGACGCTCACCACCAACGGCTCGCAACTCGGCAAATATGCGCAAGAGATCAGGGCGCACGGCGTGCGTCGGCTCAACGTGTCGCTCGATACGCTCGATGCCGACAAATTCCGCGCCATTACCCGTTGGGGATCGCTCAGTCAGGTCCTCGCCGGTATCGACGCCGCGCAGGAAGCGGGCCTTAAGATCAAGATCAACGCGGTGGCGCTCAAGGGCGTCAACGACGACGAATTCCCGCGTCTGATTGAGTGGGCGCACGGACGCGGCATGGATTTGACCCTGATCGAGGTGATGCCGCTCGGCGAGATCGGTGAGGGCCGGCTCGATCAATATCTGCCGCTGTCGATCGTGCGGGCGCGGCTCGCCGAGCGCTACACGCTCGAAGACCTCGACTGCCGCAGCGGCGGCCCCGCGCGCTACGTGCGCGTCGCCGAGACCGGCGGAATGCTCGGCTTCATCACGCCGATGACCCACAATTTCTGCGAATCGTGCAACCGCGTGCGCGTCACCTGCACCGGCACGCTCTACATGTGCCTCGGCCAGGAGGATGCGGCCGGCCTGCGCAAGCCGCTGCGCGCGTCCGAGAGCAACGATCTCCTCTTCGCCGCCATCGACGAGGCGATTTCGCGCAAGCCCAAGGGCCATGATTTTATCATCGACCGCCACCACAATCGCCCGGCGCTGGCGCGGCATATGAGCGTGACCGGCGGCTAACCCGAACGGCGGCGTCGCCGCAGGGGCATTGCACCAGGAGTCACCGAAGTCCCAAATGACGATTTGCATGCAATCTATAGCCACCGTGCGCAGTCGGTTCACAAAAAGCGGCGCGCGAATGTCTCGCCGCGACATTGTCGCGGAAATCGTCGTGCGCGAGGACCTTGCGGTAGCGCTGACGGGCATTGAGGAATGGTCACACTTGATCATCTTGTTTTGGATGGATCAACTCGCCGGGAAGCCCGACCCATTAACCACGCATCCCCGGCATCGCGCCGATCTGCCGGAAGTGGGTGTGTTCTGCGCCCGCGGCCCGGAACGACCCAATCCGATCGGACTGGCCATCGTCGAGTTGCTGAAACGCGACAGGAATGTTCTGACCGTCAAAGCGCTGGATGCCTACGACGGCACGCCTGTTCTCGATATCAAGCCCTATGACTCCTATGACGCCATCACCGGATTACGGGTGCCGGAGTGGTGGATGATCGGAACTGGCCACTTAACACCGTGAACACTATAGCGGCGTTATGCCGCGCCGACCGACTTTGGGAGTAGCTGTCATGCCTCGCACGGTCAACGCGACGGCCTACGCGTTGGCGCTGACTGACGCCATTGTCGCGACAGGCTTATTAGGCGATCTCGAGAAATCGATCTGCCGTGATAGACGGCGCGCGCCACTATCGTCGAACCCAGTACGGCGTTTCCAAATTCGTGCCGGCGTATGAACGGATGATGCGGCAGATACGTTCGGACCATGTCGTTGTATTTTCCCATGTCGGCAAGCGGGAGCGCTACCCGGCCCGTGCCCTCCAGGGGCTTCGACTCGATATACTGCGCGAGCAGCGCCATTTGCTCCTCGGCGTCATAGACTTCATCCGGCAGCGCCGATGTGCATTGCGCGCTCAGTAGTTTCCACAATTTAGCCTGTTCGCGGCTCAGTATCTCGTACAAAACCGCCTCGACTACTCCCCATGCCTCGCGGCCACCGTTTGATTTGAGGTTGTTAGCGACGGTGACGAAATCATCGATCTCGGCGAAGATGGACCCTACCGCCGCAAGCACCGGGGCGTAGCCGGCGAATACCCTGCCTTGTTCGTTCTGCCACAGCTCCCCCGCTGCCAAACCAAGCGCGTTTTCGATTGCGTCAAAGTAGGTGGCTATGAGATCTCGAGCGGGTTCCGGCTGTTGCTGATACTGTGAGCCGGGTTTAGCAGCCGTCGCGGCATACGCCTGGATGAGCTGCCAGGCTTCCTCCTTGTCGAAGAACTCGACCTTAGCCGTGGCGCGTGTAATTCCCGGCGCTCTGAGTTCAATCCGCTGCCGCGCCAACTCAATCGATTCGAACCTCGCCAGGAAGACCAGCTTGGGCCGAGAGGTAACACTTCGGTTGCTCAGCAAAAGTTCGGCGGTGGTTGCCAAAAAACGCTCGATTCCCGTCTCGTTCGACAACAATCTCCCTTCGTCGAGAGCGTCTATGATCACTGGAATCTTGCCCTCATGGAACGCGGCGACGGGATCGCTTTTGTCGGCGGCTTCCAGATCGGTCAGCAGAGTGTGGAGAGATCCGGTCGAAACGGGGACTTTAGCCAGGTCGAGGATCGGCGCCTTAAGTGTCGCCGACACCTGTCTCGCCAACGTGCTCTTGCCGACCGCTGCAGACGCTTCGATGAAAATGATCTCCTTCTGGAAGACCGATGGGTCCTTCCCCGGAATATCCAGTCTTGGGGCCACGAATGGCCTTGGCGGCTCCGCGATGAAGAGGCGTCCAGTCTGGCCAACCTTCGGGAAATGGACGGGGCGGCTCAACACGTTAAGGAGTACGTTCAGCGCAATTTCCGACATAGATGGCCTCTTCGGGCGAAAGCCGCACGTTTTACAATTCCGGGGCTGACGAATGGTCGGGGAGGGGAGGCGGCCAATCTAGACGCGGCCGATCGGAATGCCTTATGTCGCTCCCATGTCGCACGGCGTCGTTGCGTATTTCTAATATCAACTCGTTGAAAGGCAATGGCAACGTTTGCGTATTCAAGCTCCTCGTACCTGGCAGCGCGGTGGGCTTGCTGCTCGCCGCGCCGAATTACCTGCGATGACCTGTGGGGGTATCGCGCAGAGCAGTGGGACCGCAATCCGCATCCGTGCCATCATCCGAGCGCCTAGGCGCGCCCTAGAACCTATGTCATACTAAGCCATGGCAAAGGGTTGGAAGATCAGCACCGTGAGGCCTGCCGGAGGCGGCAGTGCAATGCGCCAGGAACTATTCATTGTCGCCATTCCCGACAAAGTCGAGGCCGTCCGAGCGGTCCAAGCGTGCCTTCCCGACGCAGAAGTTAAGATAGATTCGGAAGCCAGTCCGGATCTCCTTGCGGAATATCAGATCAGCGACGGCGAAATGTTCGTATTCCCGGAGGGATCGTGACCGCGGCTGGGAGATCGGTGATGGGTGATATCGTGGACGTGCTGGAAGCCTGGGAGCGTGCGGCGCCGTGAAGATAATTGCCGCGATAATAATTCCGATGGCCTGTCAGAGACCACATTCGCGGTGCAAAACCCCGCCGGCAGCGGCGGGCATCAGGCCGTACCGTTGCACGATAAACATGTATTTGATATGCATGTGTTGGCTGCGCGGCGTCGGCACCGCCAAAACGAGAAAACCGCTACCATCGACGCGAAGTTCGGGTTCATCCGGGGGAATCCCAGGTTTTCTTGGCCCTCCGTTACCGCTGGGAGTAATTCTGTAATGGATTCATACCGGACCAACAAGATTCTCGGCTTGGTGCTGGGAAGTGCATTGTTTCTGCAAACGATACATATCGTCGACGCGATGTTCCTGCCGAGCAAGGAAGTAGCGAAACCGGGCTCTGAAGCCGCCGTCAAGTCTGAAGCCGCCGTCAAGGAGGAGCCGGCGGCCGCTGGCGCGCAGTCGCTCGACAGCCTGCTTGCCAGCGCCTCCGCCGAACGCGGCGCGCAGATCGCCAAGCAGTGTCAGATTTGCCACAACGTCGAGGAAGGCAAAGGCCCCAAGATCGGGCCCGACCTCTACGGCGTCGTCGGTCGACCGGTCGCTTCGCAACCGGGCTTTAGCTACACCGCCGCCTTGAAGGCCAAGGGCGGTAAATGGACCTTCGCCGACCTCAACAAATGGATTACCAATCCGCGCGTCGACGTTCCCGGCACGTCCATGACCTTCGCCGGCCTGTCGCGCGACAAGCAGCGCGCCGACGTGATCGCCTATCTCGTTACGCTCTCGAAGAACCCAGTGCCGCTGCCGAAGGGTACAGGCCAATAGCCCTCCGGGCGGCAGCCGATGAGCAACAGCAAGGACGGTTCACAGAATACGTCACGGCGCATGGCGCTCACGAGCACCGCGCTCGCGTTTGCCCCTATGATCGATCGGACGAACTGCCGCGTGAATTACCGCGCCTATTTCGCCGACGCGCTCGGCCGGCTGCATTCGGAGCGGCGCTATCGCGTGTTCGCCGACCTGGAACGCATCGCCGGGCGCTTTCCGCACGCCACCTGGCATTCGCCGGCGGGGCCGAAGAACATCGTGATTTGGTGCTCGAACGACTACCTCGGCATGGGCCAGCATCCGAAAGTCATCGACGCCATGGTGGAGACTGCGACCCGGATGGGCACCGGCGCCGGCGGCACCCGCAACATCGCCGGCAACAATCATCCGCTGGTCGAACTGGAGCGCGAGCTTGCCGATTTGCACCGCAAGGAAGCCGCACTGGTCTTTACCTCCGGTTATATTTCCAACCAGACCGGCATCTCCACGCTGGCGCGGCTGCTGCCGGACTGCCTCATTCTGTCGGACGCCTGGAACCACAATTCGATGATCGAGGGCGTGCGCCAGGCGCACTGCGAGAAGCAGATTTTCCGCCACAATGACATGGCGCATCTGCAAGAGTTGCTCGCGGCGGCCGCTCCGACGCGGCCGAAACTCATCGTGTTCGAGAGCCTCTATTCGATGGACGGCGACGTCGCGCATGTGAATGCCATCTGCGATCTCGCCGAGCAGTACGGCGCCATGACCTATCTGGACGAGGTTCACGCGGTCGGCATGTACGGGCCGCGCGGCGGCGGCATCGCCGAGCGCGACGGCGCTATGGGGCGCATCGACGTGATCGAAGGCACGCTCGCCAAGGCGTTCGGCTGTCTCGGCGGCTATATCGCCGCCTCATCGGCGCTGATCGACGCCGTGCGCTCCTATGCGCCCGGCTTCATCTTCACCACGGCGCTGCCGCCGTCGGTTTGCGCCGCGGCGACCGCCGCCATCCGGCACCTGAAATCGTCAAGCTGGGAGCGTGAACGGCATCAGGATCGCGCCGCGCGCACCAAGGCCGTGCTCTCCGCCGCGCGGCTGCCGGTGATGTTGAGCCCGACCCACATCGTTCCGGTCTTCGTCGGCGATCCCGAGCGCTGCAAACAGGCGAGCGATCTGCTCCTCGCCGACCACGGCGTCTACATCCAGCCGATCAACTACCCGACGGTGCCCAAGGGCACCGAACGGCTGCGCATCACGCCGAGTCCTTATCACGACGACGCACTTATTGACACGCTCGCCGAAGCGCTGGTCGATGTGTGGCGGCGGCTGCGCCTACCGTTCAAACCGAGCGCGCTGGTGGCGGAGTGACCGCGTCCACCCGTCAGCGCTACTGACCTAGTCCTCTTGCGCACCCTCCAGGTCTTTCACTTTGAGGCCCTGCTCGATCAAACGGCGGTATTGCGCAAAATTCCTGCCATAGAAAAGTTTGTCCTCCACTGGCCCGTCAATCTCAAAGGCGTAGTTATAAAACTCGCCGGATGACGACTTGTCCTTAAGCGAGGCCATTTCCAAAATCACGCCAAAAGACGGGGCGCGCAGCACCTTCAATTGACCGATCAACTTGGTTGCCACCTTGATGGCCGTCCGCTGCAATATCACCACCGCAGGCGGCCAATCTTGCCGATCCGGAAATGAACATACGATCGAATACATGCGCGTAGCAGCGGGCGGCGAACCAGGATCGCCCGGATTATAGCTGCCCCGTTTATTAAGGCCCGATGCGGCCACCGTGCGGGCAGTCCGCCACTTCACTTCGTGGCCGCTCTTGAGCTTGACCGTAAACTCGGAATCGGCGGGCATCCAATGCTTGCCGTCGTCGGCTCGGGCAAGAATGCCGCCGCCCGCCTCCCGCGGACGCCACAGAATAAAGCGCCAGTTGATGTAGACTGGGCAAATGCGAACAGTCGATCCGATACGTTCATCGATCAGGCTGTGCCAAAACTCGCCCTGCCTGGCGTTGTTGAATTCAGTAAGCTCGGGCGACGACGCCTGAAGCAGTTTCAGCCGCGGCACTTCTACGTCGCCAACACCAAGGCCGCCAGGGCCCGCATGGTCCTTCAGGAGCGCCGGCAACTGCGTATTAGCCATGATGTTCTCCTGGGCCGTGGGAACGAATTGACTCCGGTACATGATTGAGGATTCCACGCTGGGATTCAATGTGATTGATGGATCGCCGACTGATTCGGACGGTCGGCATGTCCACGACAATGACGGAACTGGATCGGCAGGCGGCGGTTGCGCTGTTCCGCGCGTCGCTGCCGCGACGCGGCGCAAGGGCCGTAACGATCGGCTGTTTCTGGAAGCGTTGCACCATCATGGCGAGTGCCGTTCGACGACTACGACGACATCCTCAATAAACCTGCGACGCATGGAACTTCCTTGAGCAAGATCCAATGCGCATCAGCAAGATCCAATGCGCATCGCGTCAATCACCACCCGAACATGGGCAACAGTCTACAATTACAGCCGTTGGTATAACGTTGGTATAAGATGCGAAAAAAATACGTATTTGTGGGGTCGACGCCCCTTGCAGTTTTCCGACCGTTAGTTTAGCGTTTGCTCACCGTCGCCAATCATGTGGATCTGAGAACGACGGATTACGAGCGGGAAGCTAACGTTTAACTTACCGCCCCCTGATCATGTGGATCTGAGGACGAGGGAACATGAGCGAGAAGCCGCTTGCGTCATGGAGATTGCTGCCCGTTGTTGCGCTAGCGACGATTGCAGCCATATGGACCGCGCTGCCGGCCGTAGCGAACGCTGCCGATGCGGAGCAGGGCAAACAATTATTCCAGGATAAAGGTTGCACCGCCTGTCACTCGATAGGCAAGGGCCCTCTCGTTGGCCCCGACCTGCAGGGCGTCACAACGAAGCGTCCGCACGAATGGCTGGAGCAATGGATCACAGCACCGGATGCAATGCTCGCCAAGAAAGACCCGTATGCGGTCAGCTTGCTACACGAATTCCACGACGTGGAGATGCCCAACCTGGGGCTCAGCAAGCCCGACGTCGACGCCATCCTCGCTTATCTGGGAACGACCGCGTCGGGTGCAGCAGCGCAGCCCTCTGGGGCGGCAGCCGAGGCTAAAAGCGCGCCCACCGTCCAGGGTAACCCTGAGATCGGCAAAGACCTGTTCACCGGCGTGGTGCGCTTTCAGAACGGCGGGCCGCCGTGCATGGCCTGTCATAGCACCGGCGGCATCGGGGCCCTGGGCGGCGGGCAGCTTGGGCCCGACTTGACCGACGTGGCTAAGAAGTTCGGCGGAGCGGCCGGGGTCGACGCCTTCGTCGCCGGCCTGCCCACGCCCACCATGAAATCCGTATGGTCGCGGCAACCGCCGACCACCGAAGAGCGCGCGAACGTGGTCGCCTTCCTCTCCCAGGCGGGGCTGGCCATACGCCCGACGCAAGCGATATGGCAACTCGCGGCTTTGACTGTGCTGGGCGTCGTGATCCTGCTGGCGTTTTTCGGCTTCAATTGGCGGAACCGGCTAAAATTCGGGGTACGGCGTCCGATGATGGCCAGTCCCACCACCGGGCATAATGGTCCGTACCGCGGCGGTTGGTTTACGGGTCCGTACCCCGACGGCTGGAAGGCCAGGTTTACCGTGAACGACAAAGACAGGCCTCGCGGCCCCGCGAACGCACCTAGGAGACGCTCATGAGCTGGATACTGGACCTGGTCAATCCCCAGGAGCGCAAGTGGGAAGAGTTCTACCGCAACCGCTGGTCGCACGACAACGTCATACGCAGCACGCATGGCGTCAACTGCACCGGTGGCTGCTCCTGGGC